>JAAYNU010000015.1 GCA_012520695.1 Erysipelothrix sp. | reverse complement strand
GTACCAATTACACATGAAGTATACTATTGGTTATAACATTTGTAAAGGCTTTCTTTTATATTTGTAGGAACAAATTCATACAATATACAAGAAAACCCACTTTTAAGTGGGTTTCAGCGAATTATGTTAAAATTTGATTTATGTGTCGAAACACACAATCTTACAGTGATCGTTTATAATTTCGTAAGTTTTCAAGACCATCTTGATCAAGACGCTTACAGAACTCAGTAAGCAAGGTCACAGTATCAGCATAGTCCTTACGATGAATGATGCCTAAGTGAGAATGAATGTAACGCGCAGGAATCGAAATCGTTAATGTAATAACACCATCATGAACCTTATTGATTTCACCTGAATCCGTTCCCCCTGCCGACAACAACTCCATTTGAGTATCAATCTTTAATTCATCCGCAAGATCTTGTAAATGATATAAGAGCCCTTTATGACCAATATACGATCCATCCATTACTTCTAATGTAGCACCAACACCTAATTTGATACGACCATCTTCACCCGGAGTATCCGTAGCAATCGTAACATCAAGCGCAAACGCAACATCTGGATTAATTTTTTGAGCAGCTGTTTTCGCACCGCGAAGACCAACCTCTTCTTGCACAGTACCCACAGCATACACTGTTGACTCTGTCTTAGTTCCCTTTAAGTGTCTAAGGACATCTACAACGATTGCAGCCCCTACACGGTCATCCCACGCTTTAGACATTAAGTAGTTAGGATTCGCGAGAACATGGAAATCAGCCTTAGGCGTGATTGGATCCCCAACCTGAATACCTAAAACATCCACCTCATCTTTAGAAGCAACACCCAGGTCAATATAAAGATCCTTAATATCCATAACAGTGTTACGAACAGAAGGAGCCATACCATGAGGCGCTTTCGAACCGATAACTCCAACATAAGCACGACCATCACGCGTTTCAATCATGACAGGTTTTGAAGGAAGGACATGTGCCCACCATCCACCTACAGGATGCAAACGCAAGAAACCATTATCATCAATGCTCTTAACTAAAAATCCAATTTCGTCAATATGACCCGCCAACATGATCTTAGGACCATTAGCCGAACCATTCTTAGTAGCAATGATTGAACCTAAATTATCATATTCAATTGAGTCAGAAGAACTTTCCACCCATGATTTAAATACTTCAGCAACCGCGCGCTCGTGACCGGATATACCATGTGTTAGTGCGAAATCCGCTAACATCTCTAGATTTACATCACCATATGCTTCTTCAATCAAACTTTTTTTACTCATACTATCTCTCCTCGTATTACTTTTTCTGTACTATCATAACATAAGGTAATAACACTTTCATGCGAAGTGATATGTTTCGTAATAAACAACAAATCTGATGTTACAAACGCACCCCACCTTGTGATTTCCACGCATAAACAAACAAGTGAATAACACATAAGAAAAGGACCCTTATTTATAATATAGACAAAGGCCCCACAATTTCTACTAAGCAGTAACACTTTCCAACTCAAGATTCTCCGCAAATTGATGAGTATACAATTGATGGTAATAACCCTCAAGCGCCATCAATTCAGCATGAGAACCATCCTCTTCAATGATTCCCTTACGAATAACCAAAATACGATCCGCAGAAACAATCGTACTCAAACGGTGCGCAATGATGAAACTTGTCTTCTCACGAAGCACATTCTCCACCGCATGCTGAATCACAGCCTCAGTTTCCGTATCGATTGAACTCGTCGCCTCATCCAATACAAAGATTGAAGGATTCGCAAGAAGAGCACGCGCAAACGAAATCAATTGTTTTTGACCCGTTGATAAACGCCCACCACCTTCACCGACATCCGTTTGATACCCATCCTCAAGATTCACAATGAAGTCATGAGCATCCACAAGTTTCGCAGCATCCATAACCTCATCATCACTCGCGTCTAAACGACCATAACGAATGTTATCGATGACAGACCCAGAAAATAAATGAGGAGACTGAAGTACATACCCAAGATGAGAATGCAACCAGCCAATTGAACGTTCACGATAATCCACATCATCAATTAATATTTCACCCGAAATCGGTTCATAGAAACGACAGATTAAGTTAACGATCGTAGACTTACCACTCCCCGTCTCACCCACAAGCGCAATACGCTGTTTTGGTTTAACAGTAAGATTAAAGTTTTTAAGAATCGGTTCACTCTCATTATAATGGAAGGATACATTCTTAAACTCAATATCCCCCACAATGGGTTCATACGCAGACTCAATTGGATCCAAAATCGTACCATACTTAGCAACGACCTCTTCCTTATCACTTAAGTCAGACTCAGTCTCCAGCAAACTAAGCATACGCTCAGCAGAGGCCTGAGCCATCTGAAGCTGCGCAAGAATACCAGAGATGTTTCTCAACGGTTCAAAGAACTGACCCGCATACTGAGTAAATAGAATCAAAGTACCAATCTGGATTGCCCCGGACATAACCATGGAACCCCCAGCCCAAATGACACCCGCATTACCCACAGAGGACAATACGATGACAATTGGAACATAGAGCGAGTTCAGGATAATCGCACGCATCGTACGCGCCTTCATCTCAGAGGTTAACACCTGAAACTCACCATAATGCATTGACTCCAAAGCCATTGTCTTCGTCGTCTTAGCACCCGAGATACCCTCACTGAAAGCACTCGTGATTTTAGAGTTCACAGCACGAGACTTACGATAGTTAATCAAGATACGCTTTTGAAACCAAGCAGAGACCGCATAAACAAACGGAACAACCACCAAGACAACCAAAGCAAGTTTCCAGTTAATGACCAACATCACAACAGTTAGAGTAACCATCATCGCAAAACCCCACACAAGATCCACTAAAGACCACGATAGGATTTCAGACAAACGCGCGACATCAGAAGTCAAACGCGCCATGACCCAACCCGAAGGCGTTTTATCAAAAAACGAAAACGATAAATTCTGAAGCTTCTCCATAATACTTTGACGCGTAAAATAAGCAACTTCCATTTCAACTTTTCCAGAATAGAAAATAAATTTGTAAACAACGAAAGCCTGTAGTACAACAAGAAATCCATAACCCAAGGCAAACAAGAAGATATCCTTATTGGTACCAATCCCCACAAAGAACACGTCAATCGCATGACGATTCAATACAGGTAAAGTAACACCAATCATTGCCTCAACGGTAATGAAAGCCAACGCACGATACAAGTTTTTCTTAGATTGAGCAACAAGCCTTAGAATCTTCTTCCAAAGACCCGTATCCAGCCCCTCAGCATCAAATATTTCTTCCTCTAATTCAGGATTCATGCGAGTTCACCTCCATCTGATTATTTTGTATTAAAGCAATTCGACGATACAGACCCTCTTGAGCCATAAGCTCAAAATGAGTCCCAATCTGTTCGACCTTACCATCATTCACAACCACGATGCGATCCGCATTCATAGCAGAGTTCACACGGTGCGTAATAATTAAAGTCGTAGCATCCGAACTCATCTCCTTCAACTCTTTACGAATTGAAGCATCCGTTTCAGAATCCAGCGCAGAAAGCGAATCATCAAAGATGACAAGTGGATGACGGTTAATTACCGTACGAGCAATCGCAACACGTTGCTTCTGCCCACCCGAAAGCGTAACCCCTTTTTCACCCACAAGCGTATCATAGCCCTGGTCAAAGCTCTTAATAACATCATGAATTGAAGCAATGCTCGCAGCAGAATGAACATCGAGTTCCGATGAATTCGGCGTAGCAAGTTTGATATTCTCAAAAATAGACTTCGAGAACAAGAATGGTTCCTGAAGCACAAGCCCCACTTGCGAACGCAAGTGATGACGCGCAATCGTTGTGATATCCGTACCATCAACTAAGATACGACCCGAACTTGGATCATACAAACGCGTGAGCAAGTGAACAAGACTACTCTTTCCTCCACCCGTAGGCCCCATGATCGCAACAGTCTCACCGGGATTAACCGTAAAGCTAATCCCATCAAGAACCTTATCAACACCATCATCATAAATGAATGAAACATCCTCAAATACAAGACCACCCTTAATTTCAGGCGTCAGACCCGTATCCAGATCCTCCATCGGAGTATCAAAGATTTCTTCAAGACGTTCAATCGAAACCCCAACCTTACCCATATCCGATAAAATACGACCCACATTACGAATTGGCCATAAGACTGTCGATACATAAGTAATGAAGATAACTGCATCCCCCATTGTGATTGCGCCTGCACGCACCTCAAAGATACTCACAATCACAATCAATAGGATTTGTAAGAAACAAATTAAATCAGAAACACCCCAGTACATACCCAGAAGTTTAAACATGCGCTCACTCACTTCAGTAAGCTGAGCATTCTTCTTCGTGAACTTTTTAAGTTCAAATTGTTCGCGATTAAAAGCCTTTACGACACGAACCGCATCCAAGGATTCCTGAAATACCGTAAACATCTCCGCTTCAGTTTCATCATACTCCTTAAAGGTACGCTGCATGTTCTTAAAGAAACGCATCGCAAAGACGAAAATAATTGGAAATGCAATCATTGCGAGAAACGTCATTTTGACATTAATGCCAAAAAGAATGGTGAGCGCAATAATAACCATGAGCCCAGCGTAAACAAGTTCACGCAATTGATTCGATAAGAAACGAGAAATTTGATCCACATCAGAAGTACAACGTTGAATCAAATCACCCGTCTTCGCACGCACATGATAGGCATACGGTAATTTTTGTAAGTGATCATAAAGATTGTTGCGAAGATTCTTAGAGAAACTTTCAGCAAACAAACCAATTGATTCACCACGAACAAATAAAGCAATGGAACTCAGTCCATTGATGACAATAATAACAATTGCGAGCAACCAAAGATTCTGACGAATGTTTTCCATACCACCCAAAGAATTACTAAACCATACAAAGAATGGCGTCAGCGGTAGATCATTGATTACATTATCAATTGTAAATTGTAGAATAATAGGATAGAGCAAAACAACACTCACATAGGCAAGTGAAGCGACAAACATAATTAATACGTTTCGCCGATAGCCCTTTGAATAGCGCGATATAAATTTTAAGTTTTTCATTTTAAGCCCCTAGCGTAATAATCGTTTATTAATGGACTGAACAAGATACCCTGTCACAATCCCAGTAGGAACCCCCATAAATAACATGATGGGTAAGTACGTAACAATTAAACCCGTCGACGTAATCGTAGCAATAACTATAATTTGACCGATGTTATGAAACGTAGCTGAAACGGACGATAAACCAATTTCAGACATATTAGTAAAGCGCGCAAACAGAACGATACACGTACTGCTCAGTAATGTTCCACTCAGCGCCAACCAAAAACCAGTTCCTAATAATGTTCCTCTTAAAAGCGATGCGATAACAACACGCATCAAATTCACAATAAATAATTCCTTTGCGCCAAAAAAATAGAACGCAAATAACCCTAAAACGTTTGCCAATCCAAATTTAACACCCGGTACAACAATCGGGAAAACAGGTTCAATCATGTTCACAATCAAAGCCATCCCCACTAGCATTGTAAGTACACTCATCCGATGCGTTGCGCTTTTAAGCTTCATCGGATCGTAATGTCTTCATCTGAGATATCATTCATATTTTCTAATTCAATAATCACGCGATTTGGCAAACAAACAATCGGCGTATTGGTTTTAGAAACCCATCCCTGTAGGGAACAATAGTTTAAAGGAGAAACCTCTTCCTTCACACGTATTGCACCCTGGTCAACTTCAATGACCATCGGGCCTTCGTCGCCTTGTAATTTATACAAGCCATTTTCACTCATGTTAATGCGCAATACTTCACGGTCACGATGCGTAACAATCGCAACGGCATCATTAGCGTTAATTGCTTTTGCGATACGACCCGTGGATAAAAATAGTGTTAATGACAATATTACAACAAGACCAATAAATACTTTATCTGAACGATTCATAGTTCCTCCTTTCATACCTATGATTTTATCATGTTTTATCACACTTTTATCATCTATTTATCTTTTGATGCTGATATTTGATATAATAAGCAAGGTGATAAATTATGAAAGATATTAAAATTATAGTAACAACAGACATACACGGAAACATATTCCCAACTAATTATACGGCAATTGATCAAATTGCCCCATTTGGACTCAGTCGCATCGCAACAGCGATCAAGGAATATCAAAAAAACGATGACATTATTCTGATCGACAATGGTGATTCCTACCAAGGAACACCCCTACTGACATACGCACAAAAGTTTGAGCCAAATCGCACAAACCCAATGGCAGAAGCATTCAACCTCCTAAACTACGATTACCTGAACTACGGTAACCACGACTTCAACTACGGAAAAGAATCCGTCCTTAAATTTACACAAGAAAATAAGGCAACACTGCTAACCTCAAACCTCACAATCGACGGTAAAGTCCCAGGACAAACACAGATCATTGAACACAAAGGTAAGAAAATAGCCCTCATTGGAGTCCTTACACAATACATACCGAATTGGGAACAACCCGACCACGTAAAAGAGATGACATTCCAAAACGCATACGAAACACTCAAATCAGAAGTCGCACGCGTTAAAGATTCAGTGGACATCGTCGCAGCACTTTACCACGGAGGACTCGAAAGAGACCCACAAACAGCCGTTCCAACCGAACGACTCACCGGAGAGAACCAAGGCTACGAAATGACATCAATCGAAGGACTTGACCTACTCATCACAGGACACCAACACCGATCCCTCATTGAAACAATCAACGACGTCCTCGTAACACAATGTACATTCAAAGGACAAGAATTTGTGGAAATCACAATCAGTGACCAAGATATCAGTGCAAAAATCATTGACTCAAGCACATTCGAGCCTGACACAGAATTCTTAAGTCACTTCAGAGACCTCAACGATAAAACACAAGTATGGCTCGACCAAACAGTGGGACGCCTGAGCGAAGGAAACCTCATCATTGAAGATGAGTTTGATGCACGCCTTCACAAACACCCACTCGTCTCATTAGTGAATCAAATACAAATTGAGCGATCCGGTGCACAACTTGCATCCACAGCACTCTTCAACGGAGTCACAGGATTCAACCAAAACATCACAATGCGAGATCTTGTGAATACGTATCTTTACCCGAACACCGCAGTCGTTAAAAAGATTTCTGGTAAAGGACTCTTAGAAATGCTCGAATTCTCCGCAAACTACTTTGCGATCAATGAAGAAGGAAATATTTCCTATTCACCAGAATTCGACCTACCAAAACCACAACACTACAACTACGATATGGTAGATGGCCTTGATTACACAATCAAAGTCTCCAACCCACGTGGTCAACGCATACTCAACCCAACATTCCAAGGTAAAGAAGTTCAAGACGACGACGTCTTCACACTCGTTGTCAATAACTACCGCGCTATGGGCGGTGGAAACTATGGAATGGTTGCTGAAGCAGAAACGATTCAAGAAATTCAAGAAGATATGGTTGATACCATCATGAACTACTTTATGGAAAATGATCCCGTACAAGTACGCCATACCGATAACATCCACGTCATTAAGTAAGCACGCTCAGAAAGCGTGCTTTTTCTTCGAATTGAGACTATGATTAAGATAGAAAGCTAACTATATAGTTGTCAATACCAAAAGTTAGATTTTTAAGTGATTTTTGAAAAGTGAATATGTGTACACTGAAAATATCGAAAACTATCGACTAAATTTGAAATGAGTTTTCTTGCTAACTAAATACAGAGTGTTGGGTTAAATTCGATATTTTCTTGAAGAAGTTTGAAGATAATCCGCAGCAACTTCCGGACTAAGTGTCCTTGAGCACAGCGATGCTTCTTTCCTTGAGAACGTTTCATTCTGTAATAATTACCGAATGTCTCATTGTATGTAGCTGCTGGCAATGCTGCTTGATATAAAGCAAGTCTGAGATATTTACTTCCTCGTTTGGAAATTGCAGTTGTAGGTGCATTGTAATCACCGGACTGATAGACTGCAGGATCACATCCGGCAAAAGCAATGAGTTTTGCTGGAGTATCAAAGAGAGAAATATCCTGAATCTCACAAAGTATCGTAAACCCTGTCACGAAACCAATGCCAGGAATCGTGAAAATTGGCGAATTTAATTCTTTAGAGAGTATCTCAATCTTATGAGTGAGTATATCAACTTGCTTTATTTTCATCTCAATGGATTCAATAAGCATTTGAATCTTTAACTCTATAACTTGGTTTGGTTCACCGATGGAGTTCACAGCGGCTTCTTTTAGAAGGTTCGGTAGTTCAGGACTAATACGATTTGATGATGCTCTCAAAATCAGGTTACGTAACTTTGTAAGGTGGACAGTAGCGATTGTCTGTGCCGAAGGATATTCCTTCAAAGTAGCGATATAAGCCTTTGAATACTTCGTTTTAAACACTGTGTTGAATTCTGGGAACACAAGGTCAAGGCATGCTTGAAGTTGATTCTTATCCATCGTAAGCGAAGTCATTAACTCTTGTCTGAAACGAGTAAGTTGTTTTCCTTCACGTGTGATGAACTTCTTATGAGTCATTTTCGTTGCATGACCGGTCTGAAGAACATTACAAATGATGAAACAATCAATGGAATCTGTCTTAGTTTTACGAATCCGTTGTTTACGGAAGGCATCTGTGGTGAGAGGATTTATCATTCTTACATCACACCGTTTATCAAGCAAGAATCGAATGAGATTGTCGCCATAGTGTCCCGTTGCTTCAAGCCCTACATAGTGTCTATCTAAGATAAAAGATTTGATAAGTTCATAAAGGCTATTGAAGCCAGGGCTTGAGTTTTCAAATTCAGTAGGCTTCAAAAGAACTTCACCATGCTGATCAACAATTGCGACAACATGATTACGTTTCGCAACATCTATACCAATATAATACATACATATCATCCTTTCATAAGTGGTGATGTGGTGTTCCACAATCTAAGTACCAAAGATCCTAGTTCGACATACAAGTTCAAAGACTTATCTAACTTATCGCAATTACGGTTCATAGAAGTGGCAATACTCTTTCTAAGGTAGTCAAGCTACAGGAGGCCATCAGAGTACACATTCACAATTCAATAGTATTACAAACAAATAAAAAAGAAAGGAACGTATATTGATAAGACTATTAGATAAGTCAATTACAATATACTAGGAGGGGCTTAATATGACAAAAATAAAGAGTAGAAATACTGGATTTAGGAGAATTTTTGTTACTATTACTGCATTATCACTCTTTTCATTAAATTTTGCAAACGTAAATGCTGCATATAATAACACTGATTTCAATGGTATAGTTGGTTATGCCTATGGATATGTTTCAAATAGTGGCGTAACGAAACTTAACAGTTTTCTGAATTTCACGGTTAATTGGAAAACATCGAATCCCGATCAAAATACTTTGTACTTTAAAATGGTAAATTCGAATGGTGCAAACCGTGGAAGTAAGAAAGTTACGAGTAAGGGTAAGCATACAATTTCCGCTACTAGTGATGCTTGGCAGGGATATTCATATTGGTTGATGGCTAGCCGTCAGCATATCATTGATCCACAGACAAGAGTAACAGGAATCTGGACACCATAGCACTTTGAATCAAACTTGATATGAGGCATAGTTTAATTGCGTCATATCTTTTATGAATGGAGGGAATTAATTGGATAGGGTAAAAAAGAAAAATTTCTTTATCATATTTTCGCTTACATTACTGTTGTTTTTAGGGTTATTAATTAGTAATTCAGGAATTCTTACTCCTATTAGTATCTATTTCTTAAATGGAAAAGAAAGTATTTTTAATTCGGATGTCGGGATGTACTTTGAATCTGTAGAGTCGATTACGTTCTTTAAATATTTTGGGGTCGAACTGAAGAATATTCGATCGACGATGAGTTTTGAGAGTTCACTCACGTATGTGCTGAGCTTGTTTCAATTGATATTGCCGTTTATTGTTTCGCTTACGGGGTTACGAATATTTGACTTTCATAATAAAATTGGATCGATGATTTATTACCGAAAAGATAAGTTTCGGTCTTTTGTTCGATGGGCATGTTACCAAGCCGATGGGTTGAAAGATACCCTACCACCTCACTAATGATTTCGGAAGGTAAGCTGTAAGCAAGGGCATTGTTG
>JAAYNU010000187.1 GCA_012520695.1 Erysipelothrix sp. | reverse complement strand
GTAATGGACATAGTGTGGATTATACCGATATTTATTCTATTTGTTTTAGTACTGAAGCCTTTCGAGAGTAAGCCAAATAGTAAAGAAGTAAGTGATATGATCTACAAAACTCTTTTACCACTTATCGACAAGACGGTCATTATCACAATGGAAGATACCCACATCGATGGTGTGGATTGGAGTTTAGAGGGAAACTATGTCTTTGATTTAGTGGGACTGGATTCCACTTGGGCACAGTTTATCTACACTAATAAAAAGAACGAAAAAATCAATTTGATTGTGAAATTGGATCGCATTGACTCAATCGATTCATATCGGGAAAAGGAGTAATCATGACACGACTAAAAAAACACAACTTTACTGTACTATATAATATATTGGGTCTTTTCTTCTTACTCATTAATCGTTTGATGTACACACTTATGACGTCTCCAAACTACTATCTCTATCGAGACTTTCTGGATGGAACGAATTTAATATTTTTTGAATGGCTTGGATTGATCCTTGTCATTTGTTCCACGTTTGTCTTAATCAAGAGTATTTCCAAGGAGTATCGAAGAAAGTCATAAACAACAAATCGATACACTGAGTTCTTAGTGTGATATAATTAACACAGATATGGAGGTAACACATTATGAAATTAGTTCTAGCAATTGTTTCAAATGATGACAGCTCATCAGTCTCAACAGCGCTAAATAAGGAAAACTATCAAGTTACGCGTCTCGCAACAACTGGAGGATTTCTTCGTGCAGGTAACACCACTATTATTGTGGGTGTAGAAGACGATCAAGTTGATGGTTGTATCGCAATTATTGATAAAGAATGTAGTAAACGAACAGAGGTAGTGCCTTCGACAGCGTCGTATGACATTGGTCGTTTCGCACAATTCCCCGTAGAAGTTCAAGTCGGTGGGGCGACAGTCTTTGTAATAGACGTCGAACAATTCCATAAACTTTAATAAGAGGTTTCAGCTAAGCGCTGGAATCTCTTATTTTTTTATAGTTGGGCATAATTGTTTTAATGTATATTAAAAGGTTCTATAATTAAAACATATCAATATAGTATGTTATAGGAGAACACAATGACAAAGAAAAAACCAGAATACGTAAAAGATTTTGAAATTGGAATTTATACACTCGGAGATTATACCTCAAATGCCATCACAAATGAGATTGTGAGTGAGCAACAACGCATTGAAGAAATTATTCAAGCGGCAGTCTTAACCGAAGAATATGGCCTTGATGTGTTTGGAGTGGGAGAGAGCCATCAAGAACACTTCGTATCACAAGCCCATGCTTTAATTTTAAGTGCGATTGCTCGTGAAACATCACGCATTAAACTCATCAGTAGTGCTACAGTATTAAGTACTTCTGATCCTGTGAGAGTCTACGAAGACTTTACGACACTTGATTTACTATCTAATGGACGTGCAGAGATTGTTGCCGGACGAGCATCTCGAATCGGAGGATTTGAACTCTTAGGGTACAACCTGAATGATTATGAAGCACTGTTCGAAGAGAAAATGGATCTTCTTAAGAAGTTAAATGAAGAAAAAACAATTACATGGAGTGGTAAGTATCGCGAACCTTTGAATGGAGCTGTACTCTATCCAAAGCCATTGAATGAAAGTATTCCAATTTGGCGAGCTGTGGGTGGACCAGCAGAATCCGCAATTAAAGCGGGTATTGCGGGAGTTCCAATGATCCTCGCAACTTTAGGAGGACCTGCATCACACTTTAAAGAATCAGTGGACGCTTTTAGAGCGTATGCAGAACATTATGGACACGATGATTTACCTGTGGGAATTACTGCACTCTTCCATGTGGCAGATACGCCCAATGAAGCACTGCGCGAATTCTATCCTTATGTTGATCATGTCTTCCGTTCAGCGAATGGAAATGGTTTCTCAAAACAATTAATGGCCCAACAAGTCGACAAGCGTTCTGTCATGATGGTAGGAACAGTCGAATCATTAATCGAAAAGATCTTGTATCACTACGATATGTTCAAACACCAACGTCTATTACTACAACTTGATGTGGGTGGTATGAGCTTTGAAGAAGTAGAAAATCAAATTAAAATTATAGGAACGCAAATAGCACCTGCAGTTAAGAAGGCAATTAAGGAGCGACAAGACAATGAAAATACTGGGAATTAGTGGTTCAGTTTTTGGGACGAAGTCACGAACAGCATTGGACACCTTTAAGACTAACTTCAGTCCTGAAGTTGAGTATGAAATTATGGACCTTAAAGACCTCAACATTGAGTTCAGTGATGGTCGTGATTATCGCGACTATACGGGTGATACAAAAATATTGATCGATAAGATTCTTGAAGTCGATGCAATTCTAATTGGATCTCCTGTATTCCAAGCATCCATCCCAGGATCGCTTAAGAATGTCTTTGATTTATTACCGATTGATAGTCTAAGAAATAAGGTTTTGGGTATTGTGATGAGTGCTGGTAGTTCAAAGCACTTTCTGGTGGCGGAATATCAATTGAAACCAATCCTTACCTATATGAAAGCTAAACCATTAGAGAATTTTGTGTTTATCGAAGGTAGCAGCTTCAATCGAGGGGCCATTATTAATGATGATATTAACCTCAGATTAGAAAACTACGCAAAAACGATGGAGGCTGCTGTTAGAAATGAACGTCTACATCAAGAAAGTGAAGATGCTTTATTTGATTTTTAATTGTATTGAAAGAATCTCTATACAATGAATTAGAGTGTAAAGACCGAATATATCAATTCATGTGATAGATTCAATAATAGATTGTGGCATACTCCCTTATATTAAAGATAGGGAGGTAGTGTGATGAACAAAAGAAGAATCATGATTAGCTTTTTTAAAAATACTATTCATTCTAATCGGATATTCGATGCTCATTTTTAGGAATCAATGATCGAGGATATTTTCTGATACCCATACTTGGACTTATTATCATTGTACTGGGTTTCGAGCTGCCCACACTGTAATCAATTATTGGATTTTGACGCACGTGCGAATATGGTAAACATTCATTATTGTCGCAGCTGCAAAAAAGGGCTATAAAAAAACCAAGAGAAAGGTCTCCTGGTTACTTACTAATATAGAATCGTTGATGATGTTTAACTTCGCTGAGTTGGAAGTGAGCATCATCTTTTTTAGTGTCTAATACTTGATGTGATCCATCATTCACAAGGGATTGATTATACATTGCTTCATATTCTTTGATACTGAGAAGTGTTCGTTTACTGAGTGCTTCATCAAGTCCTACTTGAAGATGGTCTTGATAACCTTCTTGAACCGTTCCTGAGAAGAATTCAGCGACTGCTCCAGATCCGTATGAATAGAGTCCAATGCGATCGTTCGCTTCTAAATCAACTTTATGAAGTAATGATAAGAGGTTGAGATAGAGTGAACCTGTGTAGATGTTTCCTACCATTCGGTTGTAATGCGTACTCTTAACGTAGCGGTCAATTAGTGTTTTGTCTTCAGTAATGCTCTTCAGTGCTTTGAGTCCGATTTTTGTATACGGAATATGGAAGCACAGTGATTTAAAATCATTAAGTGTTCGTTGTGTCTTTGAAAGATAGTTTGTATACGTAGTTTCAAAGAAATGTTGGTATTGATCGTTGGAGTATTTTCCATCCACGATTGCGACGTCTGAATACATTGGACGATAGAAATCGTGAATGTCTTCAGTGTGATAACTTGTCGCATCATCTAGGGCAATTAGCTTTGGATTTTCTGATAGAAGGATTGCGACAGCTCCGGCTCCTTGTGTGGGTTCGCCTGCTGTGTTTAAGCCGTATCGTGAGATATCACTTGCGATTACGAGGGCTTTTTTGCCCGGATTAGATGCAATGTGGTTCTTTGCGAGTTGAATCCCCGCTGTTGCGGCGTAGCATGCTTGTTTTAATTCAATGGAACGTGCACTTGGATTGATACCTAAAAGTGAGTGGACCGTTGTCGCACCTGCTTTTGAATAATCAATTCCTGATTCTGTTGCGAGAATAACAAGGTCAATGGACTGTTTGTCTTCGTCTGTTAGGATTGTATGTGCAGCGTTCGCTCCTAGCGTAATTGTGTCTTGTGTAATGGGTGGTACGGCCATGAAGTCTTGTCCGAGTCCGATGGTAAATTTATCGGGTTCAATGCCTCGTGCATTCGCAAGTTCTCTCATGTCGATGATGTATGATGGGGAATAAAATCCCAGTTTATCGATTCCTATAGTCATGTGTAAATCTCCTTAACTTTGTTGTTATCCCTATTATATAGTGTCGTAGGGGTGAAATCAAAGCCATAATGCATTGTGTGAAATTTCCTATGATATAATAAGAATAAACAGTAAACGCATGGAGGATTCAAATATGAGAATAGGTCTGGATGTAGGGACAACGTCATGTAAGGCAGTTGTTTTTAATGATGTGTTTGAAATTGTTGATTCTCGTAAGTCGAATTACACAACGTATACAGAACAGGATGGTTATGCAACACAGAACCCATCTGATATTATATTTGCTGTGAAGGAAGTACTCACTCCCTTGATCGCTTCGTATCCGATTTCTACCATCTCCTTATCAACCGCAATGCACAGTATGATGTTGGAGGGGGATTTTGATAACCTTACTGAGATGATCATCTGGTCTGATACTCGTGCCGCAAGTGTTGTCTCACCGGGTATGTATCCTGAAGTTTATTTGAAAACGGGCTTACCAGTTCATCCCATGAGTCCTTTTGCGAAACTCCTTTGGTTTCAATCGCATGAACCTGAGAGTATTGCTTTGAGTGTTCGAGTAAGAGATATTAAATCACTCGTGTTCAACTACCTAACGGGTGAAGATGTGATTGATTACTCTTGTGCTTCGGGTACTGGGCTTTTAAACATTCATGATTTAACCTGGGATTCGGATATTCTTGATATGGTTGGTATTGATGAAACAATGCTCCCGAAACTCGTTGATGTGGACTATGTCGCATCGGGATTAATTCTAACGGATGGTATTGATGTGCACATCGGTGCGAGTGATGGGTGTTTGTCCAATCTTGGTTTGGGCGCAATTCATGAAGGTGACTTTGCGATTAACCTGGGGACGAGTGCTGCCATTCGAACGATTACTTCGGAAGTGTATATCAATCCTGAAATACAAAACTTCTGTTATTACCTTAAAAAGAATCACTGGGTTGTGGGTCATGCATCCAGTAATGCTGGGAATGTGTTTACATGGTTGCAGTCACTTTTCGCTGAGTTAAAATATAGTGACTTAGGAAATATTATTCACAGTTCGTCTTCTGATAATCTAATCTTTATGCCCTATATTAATGGTGAACGTTCACCTCATTGGGATGGCAGTGATCGTGGTGCATTCCTTGGCTTATCGCGTTCGGATAAGAAAGAGCAGATGATCAAATCTGCGTTTGAGGGTGTCTTTTACGGCATTCGAAGTCTGTATGAATTGATGCCAGTTGAGAATACTGGTGTGTTACGGGTAAGTGGTGGATTGTTGGATGATCCAGCGATGAAGCGCTTATTCAGTGATATTATGGATGTTCCATTTGAATTAATTAACTATGATGAGGCTGCATGCTTGGGGGCTGTAAAGCTCCTGTTTGGTGAGGATGTTTCACTGGATGTGGAGCGTGTTGAACCGAGTGATAAGCCTCATTCAAAGGGCTTTGAGCACTATAAAGAGGTGGCGAAAAAGTACCGGGAACTTTTGGTCCTTTTGCGTGAAAATAAGTGATGTGCGTTGTAATTAGTAATATTGTGAAAAATAAGTGTATAATAGGTACACATGATTGAATGAGGGAGTTGGTTTTATTTTGAAAGAGGTTGTTATTGTAGCCGCTAAGCGTTCTGCTGTCGGGTCTTTTGGTGGGGCGTTTTTGAATGTTCCTGCGGTGGACCTTGGCGCACACGTGATTCGCGATGTTTTAAACAGCATTGATTTAGATCCTAAATTAGTGGGCACGGTTATTATGGGGAATGTACTGCAGGCGGGATTGGGTCAAAACCCAGCGCGTCAGGCAGCCATAAAGGGCGGTGTTCCTTTCGACAAACCTGCATTTACTGTAAATGAAGTATGTGGTTCTGGAATGAAGGCAATTCATTTAGGAATGCAATCAATATTACTGGGAGACCATGATGTTGTGATTGTGGGTGGCTTTGAGAATATGTCTCGTGCTCCACACATCATTACGAATGGTCGTTTTGGTGCGAAACTTACCTCACTCGAATCTTTAGATATTATATTAAATGATGGATTACAAGATGCGTTTACGGGATTACCAATGGGAATTACTGCAGAAAATGTTGCGGATCAATTTGGTATTACGCGTGAAGAGCAGGATGCGTTTGCGCTTCAGTCTCAGATGAAGGCCATCGCAGCAATCGAAAAAGGTGTCTTCGATGATGAAATTACACCAATTAATAATGGTAAAACAACTGTAACTGTTGATGAACATGTTCGCATGAACTCATCGATTGAAGCTTTAGCGAAGTTACGTCCTTCCTTTAAAACGGACGGATCGGTTACTGCGGGTAATGCTTCTGGTATTAATGATGGTGCTTCTGCACTGATCTTAATGAGTCGTGAAAAAGCGGATGAACTTGGTTTAGAGGTCTTTGCGCAATTGAATGGTTTCAGTGAAATTGGCGCGGATCCGAAGATCATGGGTTATGCACCTTTTGATGCGATTACGGATTTAGTTAAGAAACAAGGTCTTACTTTAAATGATATGGACCGAATTGAATTGAATGAAGCCTTTGCCGCTCAATCGATTGCGGTGTGTCGTGATTTAAAACTTGATATGGCGCGTGTAAATGTACACGGTGGTGCGATTGCTTTAGGGCATCCACTGGGATCTTCGGGTTCTCGTATCATGGTTACTCTCGTACATGAGTTGAGAAGAGAAAACCTTAAACAAGGGATTGCTTCTCTATGCGTGGGTGGCGGTATTGGTCTTGCAATGAGAATTACGCGTTTCTAAGAGCCTTTTGGCTCTTTTTTTTGCTTACGGTCACATCATACATGAGTGAGTGCTCACCTATGGTATAATATGTACAGGAAAGAGGTTTACTATGGAAAAGAAAATTGACTATATGACATTAGGTCGTGATGGTGTATCATTGATGAATGAATTTGATGCCTACCTGAATACCTTGGATGTGGATCCATTACTACGTGAACTGATTAAGATTAGAACATCTCAAATTAATGGTTGTGCGTATTGCTTAGACGTCCACACGAAAGTGGCGTTGAACTTAGGTGAAACACCGCGTCGTTTGATGGTATTAAGTGCTTGGAAGGATGCGGATGTATTCTCACCAGCTGAGAAGTCCGTTCTAAACTTAGTTGATCACGTAACGCGTGTATCTACTGAAGGCGTTCCAACTGAGGTTTATGATGATGTGCGTTTATACTATTCTGATACAGAATATGTGGTATTTGTATTCATCATTAATCATATGAACGCATGGAATCGCTTGTCGATATCAATGGGTAATCGAGTCGTAAAATAGGGAGCGCATCTGCGCTTCTTTTTGTGAGTAAAAGCATGGTATAATAGAATGGCTATTTTGAAAGAGGTTATTATGAAAAAAGTTAGAGTTAGATATGCACCAAGTCCTACGGGATTTCTGCACATAGGAAATGCGCGCACAGCGTTGTTTGATTACTTAATTGCTAAGCATTATGACGGGGACTTTGTCCTTCGTATTGAAGATACAGATGTTGAGCGTAATGTTGAGGGTGGCGAAGAGTCACAAATGCATTATTTAAAATGGTTGGGAATTGTTCCGGATGAAAGTCCTGAAAATCCGAACCCTTTATATGCGCCTTATCGACAAATGGAGCGTCTTGATATTTATGCGAAATACACACAAGAACTTCTAGAGAAAGGTCATGCATACAAGTGCTACTGTACTCCAGAAGAATTGGAAGCAGATTATGAAGCACAAGTTGCGGCTGGACACGCTTCAACACGTTATTCAAAAAAATGTGCTCATCTGAGTGATGAAGAAAAGAAACAAAATGAAGAAGCTGGGAAAACATTCTCAGTTCGTTTAGCTGTGCCAGAAGATGCAACGTACACATTCGATGATATGGTTCGTGGTGAAATATCCTTTGAATCAAAAGATATCGGGGATTGGGTTATTGTGAAGTCTAATGGAATTCCTACTTATAATTATGCAGTAGTTATTGATGATCACTTAATGGACATCACTCACGTATTCCGTGGTGAGGAACATATTTCTAATACACCGCGTCAAATGATGTTGTTTGAAATGTTGGGCTGGGATGTTCCGCGTTTTGGTCACATGACACTCATCGTTAACGAAAGTGGTAAGAAACTTTCGAAGCGTGACAACTCAGTCATGCAATATATTTCTCAATATGAGGAAACAGGGTATCTTCCAGAGGCAATGTTTAATTTTATGTCTCTATTAGGTTGGTCATACCCGGGTGAGAAAGAATTATTCACACAAGAAGAATTGATTGAACATTTCAGTGAGAAGCGTTTATCGAAGTCTCCTTCAATGTTTGATGTTCAAAAACTAACGTGGATGAATCACCAATACTTGAAAGAAAAATCTGACGCGGATTGGTTAGCATTTGTCTTACCGTTTGCAGAAAAAGCTCATGACTTATCAACTAAGGATACTGCTTGGGTTGAACAATGCTTGCTTCTTTATAAAGAGCAACTTCAATACGGTGCTGAGATCGGTGAATTAATTTCAATGTACTTCAATGAACCTGTTATTGGTCCTGAAGCACAAGAAGTTCTCGATTGGGATACAACGAAGCAAGTTGCTGAGTCATTCCTAAACAACTTACCGACAACTTGGTCTGTTGAGAGTCTAAAAGAAGCGTTTAATACTACTAAGAAAGAAACAGAATTAAAAGGAAAGCCTTTATTTATGGGGCTTCGTGTTGCGGGTACGCATCAAGTTCATGGTCCTGATTTAATGTCTGCGTTGTATTTAATGGGTCATGATGTTGTGGAAGCACGACTGAAAGATTATGTTGCCTAGTTTCGTACGTACGTCAGAGCAGAAGGTCATGCGTGACCCTGTTCATGGCTACATTCATGTGGATTATCGAGTAATTTGGGATTTGATTAACGCAGCCGAGTTCCAAAGACTTCGAAGAATTCATCAGTTGGGTGGTACATTTCAGGTGTATCACACGGCGGAGCATTCGCGTTTTTCTCATTCATTGGGCGTCTATGAAATTACACGTATCATGATTGAGCAGGTGGATGGTTTAAAAGATGTCCTGTCTGAATTCGAAATTGTTGCTTTGTTGTGCGCAGGTTTATTGCACGATATTGGCCACGGTCCGTATTCTCATGCTTTTGAAGCAGTAACTGCAGTTCATCATGAGGCCTTTACGTCGAGAATTATTCTCGAGGATTCTGAGGTTCATCGTGTCATGGCTGAAGTTCATCCTGATTTACCGCAATTTGTGAATGATATTATTGCTCATGAATGTGAGCGTCCTTTGTTGACGCAAATTATTTCTTCGCAACTGGATGCCGATCGAATGGACTACTTATTGCGAGATTCGTATTTCACGGGTGTATCGTATGGGGAGTTTGATTTGGGTCGGATTATTCGAACTATGAAAGTTGTGGATGATTTAATTGTGGTTAAGGAAAGTGGTATTCATGCGGTTGAGGATTACATTATGGCGCGTTACCAAATGTACTGGCAAGTGTATTTGCATCCGACATCGCGTAGTTTTGAAGTCATCTTACTGAGTTTGTTTCAGCGAATGCGAGAGTGTTTTGAGATGGGGAGTTATGCGCTTGAGCAAGTGGCTTTCTTCAAACCGTTCTTATCGGAGGGTGAAATATCTTTGCGGGCGCATTATGAATTGGATGAATCTGCGTGTAATTATGGCTTTATGAAGCTTACGAAATCTCAAGATCCTATTCTTGCGGATCTATCGCGTC
>JAAYNU010000186.1 GCA_012520695.1 Erysipelothrix sp. | reverse complement strand
TCACGATTCTTAACGATATCAATAGTGATTTCCATACCATCAAAGTTAGATTTACTACGATTTGATTCAGTAATTCCCTCGCCATCAAAGATGTCATTAATCTTACCAACCGAAATGACATCAAGCCCCTTCTCTTTTAATGAGTCAAGAGCCGTTGAAGCGAATGGTTTCAAGGCATAGTCATGGCGATTTGAAGTTCTTTTGAATTCACCTTTACCAGGACCAACAAATGGACGCGCAATAACACGACCCACTTTCCATTCATCCTTCATTGTGAGTTCACGCGCAATTTCACACACACGGTACAGTTCATCAATACCAAACACATCTTCATGAGCTGCGATTTGAAGAACCGAGTCAGCAGATGTATAGACAATCATGTCTTTTGTTCGCATATGCTCTTCACCCAACTCATCAAGAATTTCAGTACCTGATGCGGATTTATTACCAATAATGCCGTATCCTGTACGCTCACTGAGTTCATCTAAGAGCTCTTTTGGAAATCCAGTTTCAGTAAAAGTGATGAATGGTTTCTCAATAAACATTCCCATCATTTCCCAGTGCCCCGTCATGGTATCTTTACCATTCGACGCTTCAATCATTTTAGTATAATAAGCTGCTGGATGATCAACTTTATTAACACCCATAACAGTATGTAGATTACCAAGCCCTAAACGTCCTAGGTTTGGAAGATTTAAACCACCCACTGCTTCAGCAGTATGGCCTAATGTATCCGAGCCCACATCATTTAATTTCTCAGCATCGTGAGCAGCACCTGCACCCACAGAATCCATTACTATAGTTATAATTCGATCAAATTTCTTCATCGTCAATGCCTCCTTGATTGTCAAAACCTTTATTCATAAATTGATCATATTCATTTTTTAATACTTCGTTACTAACGTGCGTATAAATTTCAGTCGTTGCGATATCCGCGTGACCCAATAGTTCTTGAATGACCCTTAAGTCCACTTCCTGCGACAATAAATCAGTTGCGAAACTATGACGCAAACTGTGCGCTGAAATATCTGCATTATCACTTCTTAGTTTTATCATAGTATGAACGTATTGGCGCGAAATTTTTATGCCATTTATACCAATAAATATGAAGTTACTTTCCTTCTTAACACACAAAGGACGAATCACATCCATATAATAAACCAAAGCATCCATCGCATCCTTCGAAACAGGTACAAGACGCTCCTTACTCCCTTTTCCTAAGATACGAAGCATGCGCTCTTCTACATAGACCTGAGAAAACACCAAATCAGTGCACTCAGAAACACGCAATCCACATCGATACAAGAGCCGTAAAATCGCATAATCCAAATAATCCTTCGGCGTCTCACAGACAAAGTTTAAGAGTGATGAGAGCTGTTCATGATCCATGGTTTTCGGAAGACGCTTCCCTGTATTCTTAAGGGAGACGAAATCAGATGGATCACTTTTGGTGTGCTTCATCCTTAAACAATAATGATGAAATTGCCTCAAACAAACGATGCGATGACGAATTGAACTCGGTTCATAATCATCTTTCAATGACACAATATACTTCGTAATCACTTGATAATCAACATCATGAATCGATTCAATACCGATTTCCTCAAGAAAACGGAAATAATCTCGTATCTCAGACTCATAAGACTTAATCGTAAGTTCACTCTTAGGATCAATATACTTAATATAGTAGATGAACTCATTCATTAAGGAAATCATGATTTATCCTTCTCCAAGAGTTGACGCGACGTCATAAATACCGCCCCATTCATCGACTCATTAAGACGATTCAATATCTCTTTAACCGTTGGCTCTTTAAGATCTTCAAAGATATTTAACTGTTCCACCATCTCATCTTTATAGACTAGGTTACTCATGGTAACTGATACGAAATCAATCCCACCAAGACCATCAAATTCATCATACATCACCATGACACGCTCAAAAATCACATCGGCACTATCAATGTATCGATCCAGTGTA
>JAAYNU010000185.1 GCA_012520695.1 Erysipelothrix sp. | reverse complement strand
CATCCTAAAGATTGAAGATATAAGTACAGTGATACTTCTAATCAATGGAGAAGCAATCAATCTTTTTAAAGACCCAGACTTCACTATTGATATTCTAAGTGATAAATTCACAATCAATGCCTGTGCTAACTCAATGAAATCAAACAATGTACAAAAAAGGGAGTTACTACCCGATACCGTCGTCGTAGAATCAGGTGTATACACCTTAACTATACTTCAATGCAATGAAGGATATGCTTATATTAAACCTTAAAAATCATTCTATTTGAGTGATTTTTTTATTTTTGAAGAGCGAATTTTTTCTGTGTCGATTGTGTTTATAGTGTAGATCTTATGATATACAACTGGGGATATGGACATCACTTATAAAAACCATCTGTTTGCGGAAGTATTCGACTATAAACATAGACTACTTTGATAAACTTTATTCAAAAGAGCAAGGACAACAAACCCGTCTTTCGGGCTGATATACGGGGCAAGACATAAATGCTCAAGATACATGAGATTAAGGCGCCTCGCAGCTGCAAAAGCCTTCTGAAGCAAGGATAGATGAACTTCATCGCGATGTTTGATCCTAAACCAACAAGAGAAGTGGATTCATCTAAAGAGCGTACTTCGAAATTATGCGAGTGTTAAGTCTATTGGAGCCTCTACTTAATTTGCGAAACACATCTGTGAACCTTTTTATCGGTGTGTTTTTTTGCTTTTAAGTTAAATCTTTGCACTCTCAAAGGAAAGTTAGTCAAAAACGCTTAAGCATAGCATCTATTGGCTTTAAGTCTTTAGATATGCAAAGAATAACTCATTCCTTAATTTAAATCACACTTTCACACAACTCACACCCTTTGACAACGCTTACATTGTGAGTTATTATTGAGTTAGACATACGAGAATTGAATCAATCGAAAGGAGGACGTCCATACAGATTCAATTTTTGATTCTAAATAAAAATGGAGGAAATTATGAAAAAAACATTTAAAGTTTTAGTTGTAATGGTGTTGACACTAGTACTTGTTGCCTGTAATACTGCTAAACCAGAAGGAGGAGACGGTGACGATAAACCTATTAAAGTAGCGTTACTAGTCCAACTTCTAGGTGACTTATCATTTAATGATAGTGCGAAACAAGGAATGGATAAAGCAGTTAAAGACTTTGGAATGGAAATTAACACAATTGAATATGGTACCGACATTAGTAAAGAAGAAGCAAGTTTAATAGATGCTGCTGACAGCGGATATAACATCATTATTGCTCCTTCAAACTTCGAAGGATACTTTACACAACATGCTCCATCATATCCTGATACTACATTCATTCTCTTTGATGCTACTGTTGATTATGATGCAGCAGATCTCAAGAATGTATACAGTATCGTATATAGTGCAAACGAAGCATCATTCGCAGCTGGATACCTTGCAGCTAAAGAATCCAAATCGGGAGTAATCGGATTCCTTGGTGGTGAAGAGGCTCCTGTAATCAATGACTTCTTAGTAGGATACATTGAGGGCGCTAAACAAGCAAACCCAGATATTAAAGTTGCTGTATCATTCGTTGGTAACTGGAGTGACTCCGCAAAAGGTAAAGAACTTACCCTAGCAATGAACAACCAAAAGGCGGATGTAGTATTCGCAGCTGCTGGTGGTGCTGGTATGGGTATGTTTGAAGCCGCAGTTGAAAAAGGCTTTAAAGTTATCGGTGTTGATGATGACCAAGCGATGGTATTTGCTGAAAGTGGAAAAACTGACTTTGCAGACGTAACCATGTCATCTGTTATGAAGAACGTAGGGGATTCACTCTACCGTGCACTTGATCTTTATAAAAAAGGTGAATTGAAATCAGGAGCAGCAGATGTTCTTGGTATTAAAGAAAATGGTGTTGGCTTAGCTGACAATAAATATTACGAAGCTGCAGTTTCCGAAGAAATTAGAACTGATGTTGCTGAATTCGTTGAGAAGATTAGCAGTGGCGAAATTAAAGTTACTTCATACTACGGTATGGAACAAAAAGACTTTACAGATCTAAAGAACTCAGTAAGACCTTAAGTTTAACTGGATATACTCGCGCAGTTCAAACTTGAACTGCGCGATTTTATTTAAACACAATACACGGAGGTGGTTTTAATGAACGACGTCTTACTCAGAATGGACAACATTACGAAAGTATACCCGAATGGTGTTGTCGCAAATCAAAATATTAGTTTTACTACAGAAGAGGGAGAAATTCATGCCCTCATGGGTGAAAACGGAGCCGGAAAATCGACACTGATGAAAATCCTTTTTGGATCAGAACAAGCTGAAAGTGGTGAAATATACTTAAGAGGTGAAAAAGTTACGATTGACTCACCCTTGACTGCAATAAAACTTGGGATTGGAATGGTACACCAACACTTTATGCTCGTTGATAATCTAACCGTTACCGAGAATGTTATTCTCGGAATGGAACCAAAGAAAGGGCAGTTTATCGACTTATCCGAAGCCGAAAGACAAGTTCAAGAAGCCTCTGATAAATATGGTTTTGACATTGGTCCAAATATGAAAATAATGGATATGAGTGTGAGTCAAAAACAGAAAGTTGAAATTCTAAAGGTGCTAATTCGTGGTGCTAAAATCTTAATTATGGATGAGCCTACAGCCGTACTCACACCCCAAGAAACAGAAGAACTTTTTGTCCAGTTGAACCAGCTGAGAGACTCAGGTCATTCAATTATTTTCATATCACATAAGTTAAAAGAGATTAAATCAATTTGTGATCGCATCACTATCATGCGCCAAGGGAAGTATGTTGGTGTATACAATGTTAATGATGTTACTACAGATGATATCTCGAGATTAATGATTGGACGCGATGTCGTATCAAAAATCGACAAACCCAAGGCAACCCCCCTTGAAACAGCACTTGATGCTCGTAATATCATTGTCATTAATGATGAAGGTAAAAGCGTCGTTAAAGATGTGAGTTTGCGTATTCGAGAAGGTGAAATCATGGGTATTGCAGCAATTGAAGGAAACGGACAAAGAGAACTCATTGATGCGATTACAGGACTTCATAAACAAAACAGTGGGGACATCTACATCAATGGAGAACTCTCCATGTCAAATAACCCAACCAAAGATCGACGCAACCGTGGTTTGGTCCATATTCCAGAGGACCGCTTAACCTATGGTGCGATGCTTGAGGAAAGCATTCTCGATAATCTCATTGCGAATCGATACGATCTTCCTGAATTTAATAGAGGAATCTCACTCGATATGAAACAAATCAATACATTGACGGATACTCTAATAAAAGAGTTCCAAATTAAAACAGACAGTCCACTGACTCCCATCAAAATGCTTTCAGGAGGTAACATGCAAAAAGTCGTTGCTGCTCGTGAAATGAGCGTTGAAATGAGTCTTCTGGTAGCGGATCAGCCCACACGAGGAATTGATGTTGGTACAGCGGCCTTCATTCATGAAACAATCATTAAACTAAGAGATACAGGAGCAGGGGTATTACTATCATCTGCTGATATTAACGAAGTCCTTGAACTCTCTGACTCACTCATTGTGATGTACGATGGAGAGATTACTGGCTTCTTCGTGGATTCAAGTGAACTCAGTGAAGAAGAACTCGGACTCTATATGCTCGGACTCAAACAAATGGATCCAGAACAGATTGCGAGGGATATGTATGCCTAAGATTAAGAAATCAGAATCAATCAAACTGCAACAACGATTTGAAATTCTTCGAACCCTGATGGCAGTTGGGATTGCGATAGGGATTGTACTTGTAATCCTTTTATTTGTGAGCGATGACCCCTTAAGTGCAATTTTCGCTTTATTATTGGGGCCACTCACAACAGTTAAACGATTTGCGAACGTAATAGAGTTAATGATTCCCTTAACCTTTACTGGTCTAGCCATTACGATTGTATTTAAAACGAAACGATTTAACTTAGCGGCTGACAGTGCCTTCTTTATCGGTTCACTCAGTGCTCTCATCGTTTCCCTAAAATCACCATTTCCACCGATGATTACTGTAATACTTGCATTAATCGTATCGCTTATCGTTGGGGGAATCGTGGGTTATATACCCGCACTCATTCGGTCAAAATTTGGTGCCGATGAGCTGGTAACATCACTCATGCTCAACTATGTTGTGGGGTTCTTTGTGAACTATCTCTTTAACTATCACTTCAGAGATCCACAAAAATCATCACTACAATCATTCCCACTGCCCAATGGTGTCGGGCTTCCGGTTATAATACCAGGAACTCGGATCCATCTAGGGTTTGTCATCATGCTCGTGCTTGTCTTTGTGACATGGTATGTCATGTATCGAACAAAGTGGGGTTATGAACTCCGTACTACAGGTGCAAACGAGAAATTCGCTAAGTACTCTGGAATCAAGGT
>JAAYNU010000184.1 GCA_012520695.1 Erysipelothrix sp. | reverse complement strand
TGGGTTCATGTTGAATGCAGCTAGTGCTAAGTTGTAGTCTCCTTCAACTGCAGCTTTAATAACTGTTTCTTCCATTGCTTTCATCAATTGGAGTTGTCCACGTGCTGCGGGTTCAAATGCACCCCAGTTGTATGGTTCTGCTCCGTGTGATGTGATGACACTGGATACTTCAACAATACTGTCATATGGTAAATCCGTGATTGTACCATTGTTTTGTGTACTTACAACCATGACTGTTCTTGAGTCATTATGGATTGATGAAATCAATTCACATGCTGCTTCAGAATAGTGTGCTCCCCCACGTTTTGTGAGTTGCTCTGGTTTGTAGTCCAATGCTGGATCTTTATAGAGTTCGAAGAGTTCTGCTTCTGTACGTTTAACAACTTCAGCACGAGTTTCTCCCTTGTTGAATGATTCTAAGCTTTCAGCAAGCATTTCTTTTTCTACATAGTAGTAGCGGTGGTAGTCACATGGTAGGATACCAAGTGCTTTTAGGTGTTGGTAGTTATAGTGAATTGGTTTAATATTCTTAACACCTGCTTTTTCAGCGCGTTCTTTAGCGAATGCACTGTCTGGTGAGAACAGTTGATCAATGATCTTGTCTGTTACTTCTGTTCCATCAACATCCCAAACACGGTGCCAGTGGAAGTGGTTTAGTCCCGCATATTTGTGGAACATTAAGTTGTCTTCTGCTGTGTATCCCATTGCTTCGTGGTTTAGTTTGATTGAACCGACTGGTACGTTACATAGACCGAGTGTTCGATCCCATCCACCAACCTTGATAGCAGCTTCTGTTACCATACCTGCTGGGTTAGTGAAGTTGATTAACCATGCTTTAGGTGCAAGTTCTTTCATGTCTTCAATAATCGATAGGATTACAGGAATTGTACGGAATGCTTTGAAGATTCCACCTGCTCCGTTTGTTTCTTGTCCTAAGAAACCGTATTTTGCAGGGATTCGCTCATCACGAATACGTGCATCGAGTTGTCCAACTCTGAATTGTGTTGTAACAAAGTCAGCGCCTGGGAGTGCTTCTCTTCGATCGAGAGATAGTTTAATCTTCCAATCAAGTCCTGCTGCTTTAACCATGCGTTGTGCCATTGCTCCAACGATTTCTAATTTTTCTTTTCCTTCTGGAACATCAACTAACCAAAGTTCTCCAATGTCCAATTTTGCGGAACGGTCGATAAAACCTTCCATTAGTTCTGGTGTATAGCTTGAGCCACCACCGATAGTTACGATTTTGATTTTTTTCATGTCTAAATCCTCCATGCTCTTATTGTACCTACAAATTTACAAATTGACAATTAAATTAAGAAATATGGGTAGCGATTTCATTAATTCTGATAATTGTTGTGAATTATTGAAATAATGTATCAGTATTTTATGATATACTCGAATTAGGAGGTTTCATTTATGGAAAAAATACTTTTAGGAACATACACAAAAAATACGAGTGAAGGAATTTACTCAATTGATTTGGTTGATGGACATCTCGTAAACTTGAGCTTAGTAGCGAAAGCACAGAATCCAACATACTTAGATTATGATGCTACAACGCGTAGATTATACTCAATTGCTCAAAAAGATGCATTGGGCGGAATTGCTGTTTGGGACTACAACGGCAAGACAGCAACACTTGTTGAAGAATACATGCAAGAAGGCGTTCAGCCCTGCTATGTACGCTATGATAAAGATGAAGATGTCATTTATGATGCGAACTACCACCGTGGTACATTTACTACTTATGGTGATGGTGAAGTACAAAAAGTCTTTGAATATCAAAAAGGAGCACATGCTCACTTCGCTGATATTGATCCAAAAACTAAGGACGTATTCGTATGTGATCTTGGAAATGATGCGATTCACAAGTATCGTCTCTTAAATGAAATCGCAACATATAAAACAACAGAAGGAATGGGACCGCGTCATTTAGTCTTTCATCCAACTGCACCGTATATCTATATTCTCGGAGAACTCAACAACACAGTTGAAGTTGTAAAAGATTTAGAGTTTGAATTTGAACTTGTTCAAGCAATCTCAACACTTCCTGAAGAAGGTATTCAAAGTGGTGGTGGAGCAATCAGAATCTCAGATGATGGTAAATTTGTTTATGCCACAAACCGAGGACATGATTCAATCACTAGTTACAAAATTGAAGAAGATTACACATTAACAGTTGTATCCAATGATTCAGTTCATGGGGGACACCCACGAGATTTCGCATTGAGCTTGGACCAAAATTATCTTGTAGTCGCAAACCGCGATGCTAATAATTTAGT
>JAAYNU010000183.1 GCA_012520695.1 Erysipelothrix sp. | reverse complement strand
TGTCTAAAGATGTAAAAAAGACTCATACAATTAGATGTACGAGTCTTTTGGAAGATTAAATTATACTAATTTTTTGAATTCATCAGCAACGAATTGAACTTCAGTTCCAACGATAACTTGAACGTTTTTACCACCTGGTTTCATTACACCAACAGCACCTGCTGATTTGATTTTTCCTTCGTTAACTAAATCTGTATCTTTTAGAACTAGGCGAAGACGAGTTGTACAGTAGTCTGTAGCTTCAACGTTATCTTTACCACCAAGTCCTGCAAGGATTCCAGCCGCAATGTTTGCGAATTTTGAATCTGATTTATCTGTATCGTATGATACTTCTTCTGCTGATTCGCGTCCTGGAGTCTTAAGGTTGAACTTAACAATCAAGAAACGGAATAGTAGATAGTAAATACCGAAGTAGATTAATCCAAGAACAAGAAGCATTAATGGTTTGTTAGCCATTGGTAAACGTGAACTTAAGAAGAAGTCAACGAATCCAGCACTAAATGTAAATCCAGCAGTCCACTTCATTGACGCTGCAATGAATAATGAAATACCTGTTAATCCAGCATGCACTAAGTATAGTGCTGGTGCTGCGAACATGAATGAGAACTCAAGTGGTTCTGTGATTCCTGTAAAGAATGAAGCGAAACCAGCAGCTACCATCAATGAACCGATTGCTGTTTTGTTTTCTGGTTTAGCAGTTTGGTACATAGCAAGTCCTGCACCTGATAGACCGAACATCATAACTGGGAAGAAACCAGCTTGGTACATACCAGTGATTCCCTTAACAGCTTGAGTTGCGTTTTCTGCAGTTCCCCAGAACATTCCGATGTCGTTAATTCCAATTGTATCGAACCAGAATACTGAGTTCAATGCATGGTGTAATCCAGTAGGAATTAATAGACGGTTAAAGAATCCGAAGAGACCCGCTCCGACTGCACCCATTTTTGAGATTGTTGTACCGAAAGCTACAAGTCCTTCAAAAATTACTGGCCAAGCAAATAATAGAACACCTGAAGTTGCAAGCATAGCAACTGCTGTCATAATTGGAGCAGCGCGCTTACCACTAAAGAATGATAATGCTGAAGGAAGCTTTACTGTTGAGAATCGGTTGTACATTGTAGCACCAATTACCCCGGATAGAATACCAATAAAGGCATTATCTATTTTAGCAAAAGCTGGCGAGACGTTTTCAATTGCTGTCTTAGTAAGCATTGCTACTGAGCCAGTTGAAAGAATAGTAGTAACCATTAAGAATGCAACAAGTCCACTGAGTGAAGCTGCCCCATCTTTATCATTCGACAGTCCGTAAGCAATACCTACTGCGAAGATGATTGGCAATTGATCAATGATTGCTGATCCTGCCTTAATTAATAATGCTGCTATTGCATTGTTTGCACCCCACCCCACAGGGTCAATCCAATAACCAATACCCATGAGTATCCCTGCTGCCGGTAGAACCGCAACGGGTAACATGAGCGATCTTCCTAACTTCTGAAGACTTTTCATCATAATATTTTTCCTCCTTATTATGAGAAGAATTGTGAAGAAGCATATAAAAAGACCTACAAATATAGCCATAGCTAGATATTTGTAGGTCTTGCCTTCTTCAGTAACAATCCTATCTACACATAATTTACCATAATCAGAATACCATGTCAATTAATATGGTTAGAAATGTCATGAACAGCAAGAACACAACAATCAACAGCAAGAACACAACAATCAACAACAAGTTCGCACCCATCTTGATTCACTTACCTAAGTATGGTATTATAACGTAGCAGTTGGACGATTAGCTCAGTTGGGAGAGCGCATCCTTGACGTGGATGAGGTCAGCGGTTCGAGCCCGTTATCGTTCACCATGAATTTAAACCAAACTCCAGTAATGGAGTTTTTTTATGTATCAATATAAAACGAGGATCACTAGACCCTCGCACTCGATTGCATTATTTGATAAATATGAATTGATAAATACATACGCTCATCCAAAGACAAATGATAATCAAAGCGCTGTAGAATGAATGAAGCGATCTTCGCAACACAGTTATTATACTTAGAGAGTTTTGAACTCACAAGTTGAGCAACCTCATTACCACCCGAATCCAAAGACTGAGATTCACCAAAGACACGATACGCTAAATACTTAAGGTGTGTAGTAAGACGCGTATAGTCGCGAGAATCCTTATCAATCACAACATCCAAGTCCTCTGATATGATTTCAATGACTTCCTTCAAAAAGAAAATCATGTTCTGAGCTTGATGCGACTGATTCCCATCACGAGAGTTCACAACGTGAACAGCGATATAACCAATCTCATCAATTGGAAGTTCAACATCATACTTCTTATTTAAGAACTTTAAACCCCAATCCGCAATCTCATATTCCTCAGGATAAAACATCTTAAGCTCATCCCTAAAAAGACTCGGCATTTGAATGCCCTCACGTGCACGCAAAACAGCATAAGAAATGTGGTCCGTCAACGTAATGTTGATGCCATCATTCAAGGTAATATTATACTTATGAAAAGCATACTCCACAATTGCTCGCGTAGACTCAAAATAATCCAGCGGAATATTGTTCAGTAACTTCTCAAATTCATTAATTGTATCATCCATGAATGAAAACTTCTTTTCGATCTTGTTCTCATCAAGAACATCACCGGCCTTCATTTGAAAACCGATTCCCGATCCGGTGATAACATATTCAACGCCATCAATAATTGTAGCAACACAATTATTATTAAACACCTTCGATATCTCCATCACGAACCCCCCTTTATTTACTACTAAATATTATAGCACAAACCGTAAAAAGTATGTCTAATTCAATTATTTCCGATTAAGAAAAACCTCAACGAAAATTGAGGTTTTTGTTTAAACTTTAGTGCTTTCCGTTAAGTTTCAATGCTTTCATGATTTCTACTATAATTAATGGAACAAACATTAGAAGACCAACGACGATCCAGTGATCCATATCAAGTGTTCCAAGTTTGAATAAGTTATTCAATACAGGAATGAATAGAACCCCAAGAATCATAATACCATTCACAATTGTTGCAGCAACCAGCCATTTGTTCTTCCAGAAAGAAGTTAACACTGATTTTTGTGATGAGTGAATTGAGTATGAGTGAATCAATTGAGAGAACGCAAGAACGATGAATGCCATTGTTCTACCTTGCTCAACAGAATCATTACCATGAACACCAAACCAACCACGACCATAAGCATAAGCTACAAGTGTAACACCACCCACAACGATACCTTGGTAAGCAATTCTCCAAATCATTGATTTGTTAATTAAAGAACCACTCATGTCTGGATGACGATCCATGATGTCATCTTCAGCAAGATCCACACCAAGCGCAAGCGCAGGAAGTGAGTCCGTTACCAAGTTAACCCATAGTAAGTGAATTGGAAGAAGTGGAGAATCCCAAGCAAATAAGATTGCTACAAGAAGCGCCATCAACTCACCAACGTTACACGATAGTAAGTAAGAAATTGCCTTCATAATATTATCTTTAATACGGCGACCCTCTTCAACAGCTACTACAACCGTTGCGAAGTTATCATCTGTAAGAACCATATCCGCTGCACTCTTAGCAACTTCAGTACCCACGATACCCATCGCAGCTCCAATGTCAGCACGTTTAAGAGCAGGAGCATCATTAACCCCATCACCCGTCATAGCAACGATGTGACCATGTTTTTTCCAAGCAGAAATAATTCGCATTTTATGTTCAGGAGATACACGAGCATAAACACCGATGTGTTCAACTTTTTCAAACAATTCATCATCGCTCATTGCATCAACATCTTTACCACTAACAACGAGTTGACCCTCTTCGAGTAAACCGATATCCTTACCGATTGCTTCAGCAGTCGTCATATGGTCACCTGTGATCATAACAACACGAATACCAGCATGTTTCGCAACACGAATGGCTTCCCTAACTTCAGGACGCGGTGGATCAATCATCCCCACAAGACCAACGAAGATTAAATCAGATTCGATTGCTGATTCAGTTAAGTCTGTGTTATCAACATATTTATAAGCAAGCGTTAGAACACGAAGAGCCTTCGTTCCCATGCGCTTGTTTTCAACTTGAATTTTTTCTAAGTATTCAGGCGTCATTTCAGAAACTACACCATTTGCTTCATAATACTTAACTTGAGAGAGAACTTCATCCACTCCACCCTTAACAAAGACAACGTTCTTACCATCAATATCATTGATCGTACTCATGCGCTTACGCCCAGAGTCAAACGGTACTTCATTCAAACGAGTGTGCTTTTCAAGTAATCCAACAGCATCCATATCAAGTGATTCAGCCCAAGCAGATAAAGCAGTCTCAGTAGGATCTCCTACCCAAACACCATCTAACTTACGAGAATCATTACATAACAACATACCACGAGCGAAATCATTCACATCATTGTCACTCCAATATTCTTGGACTGTCATGATGTTTTGAGTTAATGTACCCGTTTTATCAGAACAAATAACTGAAGCACTCCCCAATGTTTCAACAGAAGGAAGGTTACGAACGATTGCATTACGATCAACAAGGCGGTTAACACCCATTGCTAATACGATTGTTGCAACAGCAGGTAAACTTTCAGGAACAACAGCAACAGCCAATGAAATCGCTGTTAAGAACATTTCTAATGGTTCAACACCGTTAAACCAACCAACACCAAACATCAGAGCACAGGCAGCAATAGCACCAACACCCAAGATTTTTCCAAGATCATTTAATTGTCTTTGAAGCGGTGTAGGATCATTCACAGTTTCATTGAGCATTGAAGCAATCTTACCAACCTCAGTTGACATACCAACCGCAACAACAACACCCTTACCACGACCGTAACTCACCATTCCTGATGAATAAGCCATGTTCTTACGATCCCCAAGAACAGCATCTTCTACACATGTAATGTCAGCGAACTTATCAACTGGAACACTCTCACCTGTAAGCGAAGCTTCTTGAATCTTTAATGATTTAGAATCCGTGATACGAACATCTGCTGCAACCAAGTCCCCTGCATCAAGCACAAGAACATCACCAACAACGATATCCTTTGATGAAATAGAAACTTCTTTCCCACCACGAATAACCTTAGCAAACGGAGTACTCATATCCTGTAAAGCCTTCAAACTCTTTTCAGCCTTACCTTCTTGAACTACCCCAACAACCGCATTCAATAGAATGATTGCGAGAATAACAAATGAATCAAACTTATCTCCAAAAAAGATGTTTATGACAACCGCAACCATAAGAATAATGATTGTTGTGTCCTTAAATTGATCCGCAAGTTGCATCCAAATTGAACGCCCCTTTTGCTCATCCAGTTTGTTCTCACCGTGCTTAACGCGCGATGCACTAACTTCTGAGTCATTTAAACCATTCACAATATCAGTCCCCTTAGAAACTTCTTCGAGCGAACGGGTATACCATTTAATATCTTCCAAAGATACATCCTCCTATTTTCTGGATAGTTATAAAAAAAGACTCTATCCCAGCCTATCAAAATAAAACTGTGATAAAGTCTCGAATTGAACACGTCCCGGATTCACAAAGTGAATCGTGTTGACGAAACAGTGACCTAAATACTTCTAGGCTTCTACTCCCTTTATGCATCAATAATAACAAAACACTACCCCAGTGTCAAAGAAAACGAAGTGTATCTTTTGTTTAATTAGACCAGACTTCCTCCGATATCTCTTTTATCAGACGCAGTTTATCCCATTGCTCTTCTTCAGTCAGTATATTTCCCTCTTCAGTAGACGCAAAACCACACTGCGGACTCAAACATAAACGGTCTAAATCCACAAACTGACTCGCCTCATGAATGCGCTCAATGATACTCTCTTTACTCTCAAGCTCACCATGCTTTGAAGTCACTAATCCCAACACAACATACTGATCATCACCCACTTTAGATAAGGACTCAAAGTCCCCCGAGCGATGATCATCAAACTCTAAATAAAAGGCATTCACTTTCGACTGAGAAAATAGAACATCGGATACCTTATCATACCCACCACTCATCGCCCACGTAGAATGGTAATTACCACGACAAACATGAGTATTAATAATTAAGTCCTCAGGCCACCCTTCAATAACCCTGTTATTCAATCTCACATAAAGTTCCTGAATCGCCTGTGTATCACCTAATAATTTAGAGAATTTGTCATCTACCAACAAGCCCCACGTACAATCATCGATTTGAAGATTACGACACCCAAGATCATACACATCCTGAATGAATCCACGATACGCACTAATCAAATCATTATGAAGATCTTCTTCAACAGGATAAACCGCCTTCAAATACGCCTCATTCTCCTCACGACCCAATTCAGCCAAAAACTGGGCAACTGCAGGAATTGTCAGCCGTGATTGAGCACGCCCATCCACCACATCACTAAGAAACTTAAAATGCGATAAAAAAGGATGCGATGAATACGATATTTTACTTACACAACGCGCAGAATCATTACGCGTTTCCTCATCATTAAATATATAACCTTGCTTCATTTTCACATGCTCAATACCATCAAACCCCCAAAAGAAGTCCGTATGCCAATACGATCTTCTGAACTCACCATCCGTAACAGACTTTAAACCAACAGCAAGTTGTTTATCCACAAGATCTCGAATGCACTCATCTTCAACACTCTGAAGATTCTTACCACTCAAACGCGCCTCAACTAATCTTTGGGGTCTTAAGAAACTCCCTACAATATCATTTCTAAACGGTCTTCTTGACATATTTTATGCCCTCCTTATATATACAAAAAAGCGCCATCCCAAAGGATGAGCGCCGCCCATGTTACCACCTTAATTTGTCCCTATCTCACAATAAAGACCTCTACGAGTACTATCATACCCTGACACTGTAACGGGTGTTCCCGGTAAAGTCTCATTTATGTCGACCTTACAGCTCCAAGACCATTTTCAATTTACCTGCCTGTTGTTCGCTCACACCCTATCGAACTCTCTGGAAACATTTCAGTAATTTACTTTTCTTTTCATCGCTATTTAAACTGATTATACACAAAAATTATAAAGTGTCAATTAATCCCAAAGCTTCAAAGCCAAGTTTGATACCATCTTCCTCAGCACGAGGCGTGATTGAATCCGCCATCGCAATCAACTTTGGTTTCCCATTTGCCATCGCAACACCGTGATGAACAGCCTTAAACATATCAATGTCGTTTTCTCCATCACCAAAGGCATACGTATCCGAAATACTGACACCCAGTACATCAAGCACAGTATTAATAGCCGTTAATTTAGTATGACCCTTAACCGCAAGTTCACCTGAGTTATGGCCAAACATCGACACCGTGGAATGATGCATTTCAAAACGGTCCTCAAAATTATCATGAACCGATTCATAGGGATAATCCTTTGATATGAATGAAATCTTATTGATGTTGTCATAATTGATTTCCTTCTTAAGACTTTCCTCAAGAATCTCAACAAACCAGTTCGCATCACTCACAGCCCCACCGACAACTTCAGTGATTGCGGAAACACAATTATCACTCGCAAACAATCCATCGTTAGACTCTAAGTAATATCCAACACCATGTTCTTTGAAATACGATTCGACCGCATGAACATCATCCGCTTCCATTGTCTTATGAAGATAAACCTTATCATCAATTTCAATGAATGCGCCACCTGCTCCGACAATACCATCAAATCCGATGGATGTAATCGATTCAATAATCTCAGGCTTAGAACGCCCTGTACACAAAACGACCTTATGACCCTTAGCACGAGCACTGATGATTGCTTCACGAGCAGTCGATGGAACCGAACCGTCCTCACCACACAATGTGCCATCAATATCCATAAATATTACTTTCATGATTCATTCCTCCAATTATTTTTCTATCAAATGCAAAAATCCGTTCCATAGAATTGTATCACAAGAATGCAATTTTATTTAAGTCGTTTCTCACCCTCTAAATCACGATACTGCTTCACATCATG
>JAAYNU010000182.1 GCA_012520695.1 Erysipelothrix sp. | reverse complement strand
TGCTATTATAACACAGGTTTATGAAGTAGCCATGAAAATGTGAAGGAACACAAATCTAAATATTCACGTATTTAATGCGTAATATGCCTCTTTAATATAGAAACATTATATATGGAAAAACACCAACCTGGATATAAAGGGTTGGTGTTTTGTATCAGTAATTATTTTTTGTAAGCTTTATTTAGAATTTCAACCATATCTACGATAATTGGTAGACGTGGGTTACATGGAGAACATTGGTCCTCATATGCAAGATATGCGATATCTTCTTTGAGTTCATCAAATTTCTTCTTCTCCATACCTTGTTCTTCAAATGACATCTTAACACCACAACGAACAGCGAGGTCATGACATGCTTTCGCATATGATTCAACACCCTCTTCAGTTGTTGATGCAGGAAGTCCTAAGATACGAGCAAGTTGAGCATATCTTTCGTTTGCACGGTATACACCGTATTTTGGCCACATTCCTGGTTTTTCAGGGAATGTACCGTTATAACGAATAACATGTGGCATTAAGATTGCGTTAATGCGACCATGAGGAACAGTCCAGTGGCCACCAATCTTATGAGCTAATGAGTGGTTCATTCCGAGGAATGCGTTACCGAATGCCATACCAGCAAGTGCTGATGCGTTATGCATTTTTTCACGAGCTTCGAGATCATTCTTACCATCTTTAACTGCACGTTCAAGGTTTTCGAATACCATTTGAACTGCTTGGATACAGAGTCCGTCTGTATAGTCAGAAGCAAATACAGAAACGAACGCATCAGTTGCATGTGTTAATACATCAAGTCCAGTATCAGCAGTTACAGTTGCTGGGAGGTTTGTAGTAAAGATTGGATCGATGATTGCAACGTTAGGAAGCAATGAGTAGTCAGCTAATGGGTATTTTTTATGATTATCTGTATCTGTAATTACAGCAAACGGTGTTACTTCGGCACCAGTACCTGATGTTGTAGGAATCGCAACCATTTGAGCTTTTTCACCCAATGGAGGGTATTTGAATGCACGCTTACGAATATCGATGAATTTTTGTTTTAGATCATCGAAGACTACTTCAGGGTGCTCATAGAACATCCACATAATTTTCGCGGCATCCATTGGAGAACCACCACCAAGAGCGATGATTGTATCTGGTTGGAATGTATTCATAATTGCTGTACCTTTATTTACTGTGTGTAATGAAGGGTTTGGTTCAACATCCGCAAACAATTGGATTTGAACATTGTTTTGACGTTTTTGTAGTTGTTCAACGATCAAGCCATAGTAACCTAAGTCAACCATTGCTTTATCAGTTACAACCATAACGCGTTCAACATTTTTCATTTCGCTTAAGTAGCGAATTGCATTTCTTTCAAAATAAATTTTCTCAGGAACTTTGAACCATTGCATATTGTTGTTACGTCTCCCAATCTTTTTAATGTTAAGTAATTGAACAGCACCCACGTTGTCTCCAACTGAGTTCTTACCGTATGAACCACAACCCAATGTTAATGAAGGGATGAAGTCGTTATATACGTTACCAATACCACCGAAAGTAGATGGTGAGTTCCAGATAATACGGATTGCAGGAACTGCTTCACCGAATTTTTCTGAAAGTTCTTTTGATTTCGTATGGATTGCAGCCGAGTGACCCATTCCATTGAATTCAACCATTTGTTTCGCAAGATCAATACCTTCTGTACTGTCTTTTGATTTAAGAACAGCTAATACTGGTGAAAGTTTTTCACGAGTTAGTACTTCTTTAGGACCAACTAGTTTACACTCAGCAGCAAGAATTACTGTATTCTTAGCAACTTTGAATCCTGATTGTTCAGCAATCCACTCAGCGGATTTACCAACAACATCAGGGTTAAGAACTGCTTGATCAACGTCTTTGTCGCCACCAGCAACACCGAACATGAATTTTTCAAGTTTCTTTTTCTCTGCTGCAGTTACGAAATGCACGTTATATTCTTTGAAACGATCAACTGCTTCTTTGTAAATAACTTCATCGATGATAACTGCTTGTTCTGAAGCACAAATCATTCCATTATCGAAGCCTTTTGAAATTACGATATCGTTAACTGCTTGTTTTAGGTCGCAGCTTGCTTCCATATAAGCAGGTACGTTACCAGCACCAACACCAAGAGCAGGTTTACCACATGAATATGCAGCCTTAACCATTGCGTTACCACCAGTAGCTAGGATTGTTGCAACACCATCATGGTTCATTAGTTCGTTGGTTTTTGCACCACTTCCCTTAACAACCCATTGAACACAGTTCTCAGGTGCTCCAGCAGCAATCGCTGCATCTCTAACAACCTTAGCAGCAGCAATTGAACATTGTTGTGCAGCTGGATGGAATGAGAAAATAATTGGATTACGAGTCTTTAATGAAATGAGTGATTTAAAGATCGCTGTTGAAGTTGGGTTTGTTGTTGGAGTTAATCCACAAATTACACCAACTGGATCCGCAATTTGCGTAATACCAGTAACATCATCTTCGGAAATAATCCCTACCGTCTTAAGATCTCTTAAGTGGTTGATTACGTGCTCACATGCGAATAGGTTCTTAGTAGCCTTGTCTTCAAATACACCACGACCTGTTTCTTCTACCGCCATTTTTGCGAGAACACCATGTTGATCTAAAGCAGCAACACTTGCCTTAGCAACGATGTGATCGATTGCCTCTTGATCTAGTTTTTTAAATTCACTTAGCGCTTTTTGTCCTTTAGCGACAAGTTCATTGATTTCGTTATCTATTTTTTCTGTCATTTTTTGACCTCCATATTTCTTACACTCATATCTTACGACACATACATAAGTTGTGAAAGAAAAAACAAGTATAAACATAAAGAAATATGAAAATAAAAAAACCACCCGTAAATGGTAGTGGTTTCATTGTGAAATAATTAACAACTCATACAAAGTTTTAGCTTTTCGCATCAAATTTGGCATGACACTTCGGACACGTAACAACGATTGTCCCCCGTTTACGAGGCACTCTCATTTCAGATTTACACTCCGGACACTTCAGATATTTATGAGTTCTAAAATGTCTTAAACGACGAAAACGCAACTGTATCGGAGCTATCACGCTCAAATACTTACGATTCTCAGCAGCTCTTTTATAACGCTTCTTAGAGAAGATTCTTACATATACTAAGATAATGATAAGTAATGGAAGAAAATTGAAATACGGAATCTTAAAGAAAATTGAAACTAAAGAAAGAATTACCGCAAGAATTAAAAGATGCGAGTTCAACACATCGTTACCATAACGGCCTTGCATGAATCTTATAAATTTATTTTTCATAGAAACTCCAGACTATAGACATGGGACTCATCAGTACCCACGCTCAACGCTCTAATTGATCTCTTTTGAGAAAGTTCATCATAGCCACCCTTTTCATCCGTAATCCCCAACCAAGGTTCAATACAAACAAAAGGCGACAATTTACCATCAACATATGAAGTCCAAAGACCCACATAATCAAATCCAGGGAATGCACAACGAACACGCGCACCCGAATCCTTATTAATAAGACTTACCGAATCCAGTCCCGTAAAGATCAGTGCATCATCAATGAATGATTCCACAATAATCTCAACACTTCGATCCGTAAACTCTGAAGTCCCATTAACATATCCACCATCAAGAGTGATTAATGAAACATCACTGCTACCCTCTAATTCAAAGACATACTCTTCATTATCCTTCATAGCGAACGCAGGATGCGCACCTATAGAATAGTACATTGTTTGATCATCGAGATTGAATACACGCCAGTGAATGTTTATCTTTGAATCCACTAACTCATAAGCAATTCTTACCTCATGTTTAAATGGATACACAGACAATAGAGAATCATTTGAAACAAACGAGAACTCCGCATAAGTATCCGTAGAAGACACAAGCACAAACTCTTGATCCCTCAAGAATCCATGTTGAGACATCTCAAAGCGCTCTCCATTATAATGGTATTCATTATTACTCACACGACCCACAATTGGAAAAAGAACCGGTGACACACGCCCCCAATACTTCGGATCCCCTGACCACATAAATTCTTCCTTCGTCTCTTTATTAATTACTGAGCGAAGCTCTGCACCAAAGAGATTGACAGATACTTTTAACACATCACTTTCAAGATTAATCATCAAATACCACCTTTTCATTAGTATAATTATATCATGCGATTAAGTGAATCGTGTGGTAAAAACAAAAAGAGTTTGCTCCGAAATTATTCAATATCTAATATATCACCAGGCTTGCACTCCAACACTTCACAAATCTTTTCCAGTGTGCTAAAGCGAATGGCCTTAGCCTTACCTGTCTTAAGAATTGAAATATTTGCCATTGTAATCCCCACTGCTTCAGAGAGCTCCGTCACACTCATCTTTCGCTTGGCCAACATGACATCAAGATTCACAATTATTTTCATATCGTCAACTCGTTTTCAATCTTGATCTCAGTTCCCTTTTCAATCCACACAGCAAGCAGTTCAAAAAACTTTGAAATCAAGATTCCTATAAGTGCTAGTCCCGCACACACAAGAATAAAACCAGGGTTCACATCCAAACTAAACAAACAAATCGTGAACAATACTAAATTTACAATCACATCCCAACGAATGATTTTTGAAACGCTGTATATATTTTGGTAGTTCTCTGGTTCAAAGAAAGCATCCACTGCAACCCTTCGAACAACTTTATATAAAAGAAACACAGTGTAGAACAATGGAATCGATGCTACAATTACCCATATTAAAAAAGGAATAAAGAACTTTGCGTATTCTTCAGAATCCAAACGAAATTGATTCCCAACAGAGGGAATGAATACTAAGAATACCAATCCAATTAACCCTGCGAGTACAACTAAAATCACATTTAACTGAAACGCTAGTTTTTTTGATGTCATATAATGACCTCCTTGAGATAATTATAGCAATAATTTCCCCTTTTACAACAAAGATATATTGTTTATCGATAAATCCACACAATTAAAAACGAACTCTACGCCTAAGTAAAGGTATAGAGTTCGGTTAAGATTAATTCGTTAAATCATCACCGTTGGTTTTGATGACTTTCTTATACCATTCAAATGATTTCTTGGGAGTTCTCTTTAAACTACCCTTTCCTTCATTGTCGCGGTCAACATAGATAAATCCGTAACGCTTATCCATTTCACCAGTTCCAGCTGAAACAAGGTCAATACAGCCCCAAGTCGTGTAACCAATGATTGGAACACCATCTTCAACGATAGCGTCTCTCATGGCTTCAATATGAGCTTGTAGGTATTCAATACGATAGTCATCTTCAACATAACCTTTAGCATCGGGTGTATCATACGCACCCAATCCGTTCTCAACAACGAAGAGTGGCTTCTGGTAACGATCATAAAGATCATTGATGGTCGTTCTGAATCCGAGTGGATCAATTTGCCATCCCCATTCACTGCGCTTCAGATGAGGATTCTTGATTGTTGGAAATAAGTTACCCGATGTTTTATCCAGAAGACTATCATCAATCGTCGCAACGCGAGAAGAGTAATACGAGAATGAAATGAAATCAACCGTATGGTCCTTTAAAAGTTTCTTATCTTCTTCAGTGATATCAAGAACAATGTTATTTCGTTCAAGATCTTTGAGTAAGTACGGTGGATATTCTCCACGAGATTGGATATCAATTAATGAGTAATTGTGTCGATCCATTTTTCGGCTTTCCCATACATCCCCAGGATGACATGAGTACGGGTAATATGACCCCGCAGCAATCATGCATCCCACTTGGTTATTGGGGTCTACTTCATGAGCAATCTTTGTGGCAATAGCACTTGCGACGAGTTCGTAGTGAGCTGCTTGATACTTCACTTGTTCTTGGTTTTCACCATCTTCGAACACAATTCCTGCACTTAAGAATGGTGCATGGAGGATCATGTTGATTTCATTAAAAGTTAACCAGTATTTTACGAGTCCTTTATAACGATTGAAAATTACGTGACACAGAGTTTCATAGAAGGAAATCATTTTTCTGTTACGCCATGAACCGTACTCATTTACCAAATGCATGGGTACGTCAAAGTGCGTAATCGTTACGAGGGGTTCAATACTATATTTCTTACATTCCTTGAAGACATCTTCATAGAATTGCAGTCCCTCTTCATTGGGCTCTGTTTCATCTCCCTTAGGAAAGATACGGCTCCATCCCATTGATAATCTGAATGTTTTGAATCCCATCTCTGCGAAGAGTTTAATATCTTCAACGTATGTGTGATAGAAGTCCACTGCACTTTTTGCAGGATAATAATGTTCCTCATCAAAATTGAGCATTTTCTTTTGTCCCGTAATGACTGCTCTACGATCATCACCATGAGGGATCACATCAACGTTTGCGAGTCCGCGACCCCCTTGGTCATAAGCACCCTCTACTTGGTTAGCGGCAGTAGCCCCTCCCCATAAAAAATCTTTTTGAATTGGCATAATTTCCTCCTCTTATTGTACTACTTTGATTATTTCCTCATTATTCGTTACTGCTTTATCAGTACTTATTAGAATATCCCCGTAGGACATTGTATTCGTAATCACAACTGGTGTAATACTTGAGAAACCTGCATTTTCAATTGCTTCAATATCAAAGGTCATAAGAACATCGCCCTTCTTAATTGATTGGTCTTTTTCAATTTTATATTCAAAGCCTTTGCCTTCCATTTTAACAGTATCGATACCAACGTGAATTAATAGTTCAATACCTTCAGTACTTGTTAGTCCAAGAGCATGCTTAGTATCAAATGTTGCACTTACAACACCATCAAATGGTGCACGAACAACGCCTTCACTTGGTTTGATTGCGATTCCTTCCCCAAGAATTGAATCCGCAAACATTGTGTCCGGAACTTCTTTTAATGAAACTGCTGTTCCAGCAATTGGAGCAACAATGCTTTGTGCTAATGCATTACTTGAAACGACTGCTTCTACTTCAACAATGTTTTCATTACTATCTTTTTCTTTATATAGAACAAATGAGATTACAAACGATACAACTAAACTGACGATGAATCCACCAATCGCTGCATAGAGGTGATAAAGAGTGTTATCGCCAATGTAGCTTGGTAGTGTTAGAAGTCCTGGTGATCCCCCTGTAAAGTTCTTAGTTCCCATAATCCCAAGGAATACACCACCCAATCCCCCACCGATCATTGCGGCATAAAGTGGTGTTTTGTGTTTCAGGTTTACTCCATAGAGTGCAGGTTCAGTAATACCAAAGATTGCGGTTAGTCCCGCTGACGATGCTAGTTGCTTCGTGTCGCTGTCCTTTGATTTAAGTGCTACAGCAAGTGATGCTCCACCTTGAGCAACGTTTGATGCAAGCATTCCAGGATAGATAACTGTATCGTATCCCATTGTCATACGGTTATTGATTCCAATTGAAACAAGACCATAGTGTGTTCCTGATGCGATAAGTAGTGGGTTTAATGCACCTACTAAGAGGGGTACTAACCAAGGACTTACTGTTTCAAGTGATTTAATTGTGTTAGAAATTACATCTGAGATTGCGAAACCGATTGGTCCTAAGATACTTAATGATACAAGACCAACGATCAGCATTGTAATTAATGGTTTTGAGAAAAACTTAATTACGTTTGGTGAGATCCTATCCGCAAACGGTTCAACATAGGACATAAACCAGATTGAAAGAATAATTGGGATTACGGATGATGCATAGGTAACTGCTCCAATAGGAAGTCCAAAGAACGAGATTGCTTCTCCAGTTTCCTTGGCCATGTTTACCATACCAATAAAGTTAGGGTGTAGTAAGATCCCTCCCATCATCATTGCTAGGTACATGTTCGTATTGAATTTTTTACTTGCGGATGCCGCTAAGAGCACCGGTAAGAAGTAGAATGCGGCATCTGCCATAAAATTTAAAATGATATATACTTGTGAATCATTTGAAATCCATTTGAATACAATTGCGAGTGACAGAAGTGCTTTGATCATCCCTGATGCTGTGATTGCAGGTAAGATTGGTGTAAAGATCCCTGTAATCGTATCGATGACTGTTGCTAGGACGCCTTGTTTCTCACCAGCTTCATTGGATCCGTTTGAGATGTTAGTCTTTTTAGATATTTCTCTATGGACGTTTGCGACATCACTTCCGATAATAACTTGGAATTGTCCACCTTTACTTACAACACCAAGAACCCCTGGAGTTTCTTTGAGTGTTTCTGCATTTGCCTTTGCTTCATCTTTAAGATTGAATCGTAAGCGCGTTGCACAGTGCGTTAAATTCGTTACGTTCTTTTCTCCACCGACATTTTCAATGATAATGTCTGCTAATTCGTTATATTTCATGTGTTATTCTCCTTTTGAATAAATAAAAACCTATGTAAAAACACGAATGTTTGTTTACATAGGTTTAGCCTGATTTTCTCAGTAACAATCCTATTAATTATTTCTTACTCTTCTTATATGAATCGTAAGATAAATCAATTCATTCTCTTGTAAATCTCGACCGTACTCCTTAAGAATATAGTCACGAACTTTCAGAGTACATTCGTACTCCTCTTTGTATTTCTCTTTAAGCATAAAGATGAAACTGTCATCTTCCTCATCAAGTGATACATCAGTAAAGAGACGTTGAGCAAAGAACTTCAGATGCGTAATTAAACGCTCATAGTTCAATGAATACTCATCGAGCTCAATATTAAAGTGATACTTAATGATGTTCAAAATGTTTTGAATGACTTCAGTCATCTCAGCAATCTGAGAAACTTTATCCATGTCAAGTTCCGCATTAACGATATGAAGCGCAATAAAACCCGCCTCATCTTCCGGTAATGTGACACCCAGTTTATTTTGAATCATCGACAATGCTTCACGTCCAATGAGGTAATGGTGATTATAAAACCGTTTGATTTCCCATAATAATTCATTCTTAATGGGAATCCCTTCATTGACACGCTCGATCGCATAATTAATATGATCCGATAACGTTAAATAAATCTTATCACTGAGCTTTTGACCTAAAGATACTTTCGCAAAGCTAATAATCTCATTAGCGACCTGGATGTGCTCTAATGGAATTTCTGATAGTAATTGAGTTAACTTACTTACACTTAACTCATCACTGTCGATGTAGACCTTCTCAATCATTGATTCATCAATGGCTTCGCCAATCTTCTTTTGAAATCCAATACCGCGCCCCATAACGACTACTTCTTTGTCGCTGGAATCATCTGAAATCACAATGTTATTATTAACAACCTTCTTTATTTTCACTGATGTCCCTCCCTAATAGAACTATAGAGTTACTAACAATGCATGTAGGTTTAGCCCAATACTTCTGGTAACAATCCTAATGCGCTAAGTATAGCACACGATTTCAAGCATAGTCAAACTATAATATAGACCAATTAAATTGGTCTGATTATTCAGATAGCCAACATCGTTTCATTTTATATTAAGAATAATTTGAATTTGATTTACTCAGAAGAAAAGGAAGAGTCTTAGAAGATTCTTCCCGTTTTCAATCATGTAACATCTAAGTTACGATATAGGCTTTCATGTGTTCTCTTTCGATGGATCATAATATCCAAATT
>JAAYNU010000181.1 GCA_012520695.1 Erysipelothrix sp. | reverse complement strand
CTGTATATACTACAGTTGAAATCCATGATCCGATTACCCAACCGATTGGTCCAAGAACAACATGCGCAATCAAGACAGTAGGAATCAGTGCGAACATTGGTACGAATACCATTGAGATCGCATTAGGAATAATCTTCTTAAAGAATCGTTCGAGGTATACAAGGGTGAACCCTGCCATCATCGCGGGGATGACTTGTGCTTGATACCCAATCATTTGAATTTGCGTGAAGCCAAAGTCCCATACTGGAATATCTCCAGGGAGTGCGGTTGCGACACCGTATGCATTAAAGAGTTGTGGTGATACAAGTGTAATCCCAAGAACAATACCCAAGATTTGAGTTGTTCCCATTTTACGCGTAATCGACCATGTAACACCTACTGGCAGGAACTGGAAGATCGCTTCTCCAATGAGCCAAAGGAAATGGTTTACCCCTGACCAGAATTGTGAAACAGCAACGATTGGAACTTTTGAACCATCCGCTATGGTGATTAAATCAACACCTTCGAGAATGTTTCTGAATCCAAGAATCAAACCACCCGTGATAATTGCTGGGATGAGGGGTGCGAATATTTCTGCTAGGTTTGACATGAGTTTCTGGATTGGGTTCTGATTTTGAAGTGCTAATTTCTTAACGCCTTCTTTATTCGTTCCCTCTACTCCAGAAATAGCCGCGAATTCGTTGTAGTAATTATCGACATCATTTCCGATAATGACTTGGAACTGCCCTGCTTGGGTGAACGTTCCCTTTACCGTAGGCAATTTCTCTATTGCCTCAATGTTAGCTTTATCCGCATCAATCAGGACAAAGCGCAAGCGTGTTACACAGTGAGTTAGTGCACCGATGTTTTCTTTTCCACCGATTAGATCCAACATCTCTGTTACTTCTTGAGTATATCTACCCATTTTAATTCCTCCTTATAGTCGTTTATGTCTGCCAAAATAAAGAAAGACCTTCCTAAAATTGAGTACTTTAAAAAGTACACAAATGTAAGGAAGGTCTTGCCCGTTTTATTGGTTACAAGCCTTAAGGTATCATCTGCTCTAACCTGTTAAGGTGAATGGTGAGATATACCAGCTCTTGTGAATTTATCTTTACAGACAAACGATTTTCTATATATTTTTGGATGAGCTCTGCAGTACTGTAAGCACTTTCGAACTCCTCAATCACATTATAGAGCACCACTTCGTCAAAGTCAACCTGTTGATTTGACATCACTCTTTGAATCAACATTTTCAAGTGAACCATGATTCTCTGCGTAATCAATTCATCGAGTTTCAATGATACTAAGTAGCGGTCCCTAATGATGTTTAAAGAATCCAGTACCATATTCGTAAGGACATTGGACTGATTATTGATTTGATCAAAGTGACCATTCACAATATGCATCGTCAAAAATCCAACTTCATCCTGAGGTAAATCAAGATTCATTTCTTCATTCACTGATTCCAATATGAGTTCCCCTAAGCGAAATTCATCAGGATATAGAATTCTTAAATCATAGAGCATCAGGTTTCGAATCGTTTGACCCGATGTGTGGCGTGCAATCGCAAAGTTAAGGTGATCAATGATTGTTACGAAACCATGTGAACTGAGTTTGATGCGGGTGATGTGAGATGTTCGTTCTAATATCTGATAGAGATTGAAGAATATTTTTTCAGGAATCTCTTCCACCAATTGACTGGTCTTATAGAATTCTTCTTTACGAAGTTCAAAGACTTTCTCAATTTTTTCTGGATCAATGATATCTCGTGTCTTCGCATTAAAACCAATCCCTAGTCCAACCACAATCACTTCTTGATACCCGTATTTCGCTTGAACCACATTATTATTCAGTACGCGTTTAACGCGGTAAGTAATATCCAACATCTCACCCCCTTTTATTGCATCATATCATAACTTATCTAAATTTGGTGCTTATTTTAATTGCTCCCACTGTTGTGTGGCACCAAAATCATCGGCTAATTGATTGGCGCGAGTGATTAAAGTTTCGTCATATCCGTAGTGTTCTAGCAGTTTAATTGCATTTCGAGTATTTGAGGGTCCTTCTTGAAGCTTATAGTCAAAATGAATACCTTCAGCGTCAATGATTTCCCTGAAATGAATGTTTGAATACGAGGATTCAAGGATATTCACAAGTTCAATATCATGGGTTGCTGCACAGATAAAGCACGGTTGATTCTTTAAATCATTCAAGATCGATGCGGATGCAGCAATACGCTCAATCGTATTCGTTCCCTTTAAGATTTCATCAACGATCAGTAAACTGTAATCATATGTTTCACTCGCATTGATTAATCGTTTTAGTGATTTAACTTCTGCGACAAAGTAACTGTCTCCAGATTGAACATCATCGGATATGGCCATTGACGTAGCTACGAAGCAGGGTCTAAATTCCATACTTTTAGCGAAACAGAAATTTAACTTTTGTCCCAATAAGACATTGATCGCTAAGCTTCGCACAAAGGTCGACTTCCCACTGGCATTGGATCCCGTAACTAAAGTATTCTTTTTCAATTCAACTGAGTTCGATACAGCATTCACAACGAGTGGATGAACAATATCCTCCACGATTGGAGCCTCTGCATCAGAGAATATCGGTTCGCAGTATACTTCAGTGCGCTCCATAAGTGATGCGCGTATTAGGGCCATTTCCACAAATCCTACACGCTTGAAGATATTCTTTGCGTCATCATTATGTTTATTTAATGATTTCAAAATCTTCACAAATGAGAAACCATACAGTGCAAAGTAGGCATTCACTAACACCAACATTCCCGCAAGGCCTGTTCCCTCATTCATTGAAATACTCATATTACCAATGTATGATTTAATACCACTAAAATTACTTAAGCCTTCCATCTCAATGTCTCCTTCGAGTTTACGAGCGCACTTAAGGACATCCACGAAATAGTTCAGTGTTCTTAAACGATGGACAGTAGACTTATCGAGCATAAAGAAGGTCACGATATTAAAGAATGCAGCTCCCAAGAATAGAAATATTCCGAGCGTGATGGAGAACGGAAGCACTACAAAAGGTAAAAATGCGAGAAACCTTTGGTAAGGAAGAAATTGAAACTGAGGGGGTATTGTAATCTCACTAGCATAAAGTTGTGCGGCTAATCCATTATCCGGACGACGTCCCAGTGTACCCAATGCCATTTGGACTTTGAATCGAAGTTGTCTATCGATAAGGAGCTTTTCACTGAGTGCTGTGAATTCCTTAAAATCGAAGTCATCTTGATCTCGAAGATGTGCATAAAGTACTTCATCTCCTACACTACTTAAGGAGTTATTAATGCTGAGATATACTTTATCCATATCTAAGTCATGCCATGTTGTTTCGTCCACTGTTTTACTGCCTTGTGAACTCTCGTAATATCGTTTGACGGATTGATAACCATCCGCATCAAACAGTACATCTGGGGTATTATAGAATACCGATTCAACGTAGCCTTCTAGTACTTTACTAGTGTACACTTTACTTAGAAATCCAATCACTATCAATCCCAGTACGATAACGCTCCCAATGAGTATAAGTTCTTTCATATTCCATCCTCTTTCATTCACTATTGCTCATAATATAACACTATGAATATCAACACACAACTCACTCTTTCATACTTCACATAAATATATATAAATTGTCACATACAAATCATACTCCCATGGTACAATTAATAGACAATAGAGGTGGATTATGGAACACAATCAAACTAATAAATATTTCGTATTATCTGATATTCACGGTCGCCCCATCGGCATTGAGGACTTTGAACAAAGAAACTTCGATTTAAACAATCCCAATCATATCATCGTATTACTTGGAGACTATTTTGATCGCGGTGATGAAAACTTAATGGTGCTTCGTTTCATTGAAAAGTATAAGAAACTCCTCAACGATCGTTTCATCGTTCTTAAGGGAAATCATGATGAATTTATTCATAAGTTTATTACTTATATTGAAGAGAACTTTAAGGTTGGACAAGCACTCGTAATTGATCCAGAAATACTCAATCACTGGTTTCGAAATGGTGGAGAAATCACGCTCAATCAACTCTTTGGTTCTCACCACGGTATCTACACACCGACCAAACAAAAGAACCTTGAAAGACTCAAACAATTCTACAATCAATTGGAAGACTACTACGAGACAGAAGACTACATCTTTACGCATGCGTGCATCAATGAAGAAAGACAGATTGACACATGGGATCGCTTCTTCTTACACGAAGGCATGAAAACAGATAAGACGGTTGTTATTGGTCACACAACCCATGACTACTTAATTAACCTTGTAGTGTTCTTCCCTTATGGTTTGGGTATTGTCGCACAATCCCTCAAACCGACATTATGTCCTGTTTATAACATCGACAACGGTAGAGGCAACAATATCGTTGTGTTTGAGGAATCAAACTGAGTTCAAATAAAAATATAACCTCATGATAGAGCGCCTAAAAGCGCTCTATTTATTTAGTATATATCCATAGATAATTTTGAAAAATTATGCGTGAATCATCTTCAAAGCCTTTTAGATAGGGTTCTAATCAGAACACTATTTCTCGAGTTATACCAAACCGTGTTGACAGACAAGATGTGAGTGTCTATCATGACTTTAGAAACAAGAACTTCGTTAGGTGAGGCTACTTTAGGGATTCGGTTTGCTGCCAGATAGCGATGGAAACAGTGCTATGTTGGTGAACAGTGCTATGTTGGTGAACAGTCTTTGTCGGTAAGGCATGGACTAATGCAATTTCATGCCCTAAGGTGCTAAAGCTTGGACAAGTGAAAGTGCGTTTTTTACGTCGTGTCCTTGTTTAGACACGATTTTTTTGTGTGAGAAAGAGGTGGTATACATATGGATTCTAATTTGTTGGATTTTCAGTCCGGTGGTGCAGTAGAAACAGTGTACCACCGGCACAGCCACTGGAAAGTACTCTGGATTAATCACTCCGATGGAGCATTAGATATTATAGAGAACGTGAATGTGGATGAGCACCGAAAAACCGTTGAGATATCCTACGATAAATTCTTTCGTGGTACTGATTGAAATATAGATTGTTAAAAACAAAGATACAAGCAAACTTAACCAAATAATAGAATATGGCATTGTTACTAGGGAACTTGCAAGTGTGATTTCTGGATACATATCTGCATAAAGTGCTTTATCAGCAGAATAAACTAAATTTCGTAAGGGATGTCCAAAGTCCTTAAACGCTTCCTCCATTTTTTTTGTCATTTTTACTTCATCCTCAGGAGGAACACTCACCTTCACATAAATTTGATTGCTTAGATCACGATCTGAGTTATAAATTTCCTCAATAGGCATGATAATCATTTCGAGGTTTGCTACAGAATCCAATGAATATCTTGATCCATCAATATAATCCAAAAGATATGTTCCTTGCGATTCCTTGTTGTTAGAAATGACCCAATTAGGGTCTTTGAAAACATCATTGATATCATCAAAGCCACGCACTCCTG
>JAAYNU010000180.1 GCA_012520695.1 Erysipelothrix sp. | reverse complement strand
CTTTACATGTCTTCTCTATTCTACCATAGGTAGATATAGCACATGCTGGTCTCGCATCGTTATTTATATCAGTGGGTTCTCTTTTTCAAACTGATCTAATATATCGCGGACGTCTTGAGTGTTTTTAGTATCCATCAAGCGCGTTCGAAGATCGTTCGCACCAGAGAATTCTCTTAAGTAAATTTTAAAGAATCTGTGTAGTGGTTTGGAAAGTCCAAGCTCTTTTTCAGTAAACTCATCGAAGAGATCTAAATGGTATCGAAATAGGTCTAAGTGTTCTTTAGGACTGCGTTGATGCGGGTCTTTACTGAAGGCGTAGGGGTTGTGGAATACGCCTCTACCAATCATGACACCATCAATGCCGTACTTTTCAACGAGTTCCATTCCGACTTCATATTTTGGGATGTCTCCATTGATTGTGATGAGTGTATTTGGGGCAATCTCATCGCGTAGTTTTTTAATATCGCCAATGAGTTCCCAGTGTGCTTCGCGTTTACTCATTTCTACTTTAGTGCGTAGGTGAATGGATAGGTTCGCAATGTCTTGTTGGAGTAGGTGCGTGATCCACGCTGTCCACTCATCAAGTCGTGCGTGTCCTAATCGTGTTTTAACGCTGACGGGTAGTCCGCCTGCTTTGGCTGCTTGAATGATATCGGCTGCAACTTCTGGTCGTAAGATCAAGCCTGCTCCGCGTCCGTGTTTGAATACGTTGGGGGCTGGGCATCCCATATTGATATCAATGCCATCAAATCCCATCTCTGCCATACCAATGCTCATTGATTTAAAGTATTCTGGGTTATCGCCCCAGATATGGGCGACAATGGGCTTTTCGTCTTCGGTGAAGGTTAAGCGTCCTCGAAGGCTCTTCTTTCCTTCAGCGTGGTTATAGCTTTCACTGTTTGTGAACTCTGTAAAAAAGACATCTGGGCGTCCTGCTTTCGCAATGACGTGTCTAAAAACTACATCGGTTACATCTTCCATTGGCGCAAGCACAAAGAAGGGTTTAGGTAGGTCTTGCCAAAAATTATGTTTCATCGTATTTCCTCATTTCATCTTTGTAATTGTGCCATTTTATTGGGCAATAATCAACTGTTTGGACCCTCCAGATTATCAGGTTGAACCTTCTTTTTCTTTCTGAAGACATCGTAATAAATAAAGGCTGAAATTGAGAGCTCAAGGAGTCCTGCCATGGATCCACGTTTCTCTTCATTTACTGTTATTGTGGACTGCGTATCTTTTACTTCTATCGTATAGACGTAGAAGTTTTTCTTCGTTGAAATTACAGTATTATAAACTTCTCCCACTTTTCCTTGGAAGACGTCTTCGATTTGGTATTTACTGCTGAGTGCACTTTTTCTTACTTCTACAAAATACTTCAGCGTCTCATCTGTTTTCGAATCGTATTGTAGGATATAGAAGTTATCGCGTTTGATAACTGTGTATTCTGTTTTGTCAACGAGGTCTTCGATTTTACTTGCGACTTTGGTGCGTACGCCTTCTTCATTAAGGGTAAAGAAGATGATATCTCCTTGGGCTATTTGCATAACTCCTAGGACAAGAAAGACACTCGCAATAAATATATATAGTTTTTGTTTCATGGTTTATTCCT
>JAAYNU010000179.1 GCA_012520695.1 Erysipelothrix sp. | reverse complement strand
TAGTGCGAGTTTCATTGTCTTATTAGTATCAAATGTTTCGACTGCTACTATGGCTTTCATTCTGAAATAGTATCCTGGCATATCTTGTTCTTTCATCATATCAACAATAACTCTTACGCGAGACTTCAAATGAGCTTGAGCTCTTCCCTTTAGTAATGATATGAGTGTTGCATTTAAACAGGTCGACCATGCCATCCCCATTAATTGCTCTGGGTTGAGTCCTTCTTGGCCCTCTTTGAGTGGCGAACTTACTGCATATGCCATTCCTCCCACGATCTCTACATCACCATCTGTGCCATTATTATTGATAATTTCGGTGTGATATAATTTTTCCATATTATTTACCTCCTATTTACATTATACCTTTAACCTTACGTTAGGGTACATGTAATGCAACTTATGATTGATTTGTCTATAATTGTAACGGTAAGGGGAAAAGATATGATTTCAATAACAAATATTACGAAGACATTTGATAGTAAAAATAATTCTTTTACAGCTCTTCACAATGTTTCCTTCACAGTCCAAACGGGAGAAATGTTCGGGATTGTTGGAGAGAGTGGAGCAGGTAAATCTACTTTGTTACGTTGTATTATTAATCTAGAAATACCGGATTCTGGCACCATTTTATTTGATGATAAACCCATGGATAAAAATATGCTAAGAGAAACCGCAACTATATTTCAAAACTATAATTTATTAAATAATAAAACGGCATTTGATAACGTAGCATTGCCGCTCAAAATTCGCAATACGTATCATGAACAATCCGTTGCTGATGCACTTAAGTTTGTCGGTCTAGAATCAAGAAGAGATTATTACCCTGCTCAATTGAGCGGTGGTGAAAAACAAAGACTGGCTATTGCCCGGGCAATTGTTTCAAAACCAAAGTTTCTCATCTGTGATGAACCTACTTCTGCACTTGATCGAAAGACGAGTCAGGATATGATCGAACTCTTAAATCGAATCAATACGGAACTCAATACAACCATCCTTATTGTTACCCATGAACTCAGTGTCGCTAAGGCACTATGTTCTCGAGTCGCAATCTTAGATAAAGGGCATTGTGTTGATGTCATTAATGTGGACCGAACCTTAATGGATGATTATTCCATTAACTATATCGACCACGTTAAAGAGGTGCTCCGATGATCGATCTCTTTATGCAATATCAAGACAAAATAATGGTAGCTATGGGAGAGACAGAACTACTCATGTTGATTTCTATTTCATTTGCGATTATTTTAGGATTACCATTAGGGACGATCATTTATGTCACTCGAAAAAATGGTATCAGCGAAAACAAACTTGTTTCAGCAATATCAAATTTATATGTCAACATAGTGCGCTCCTTTCCCTTTATTTTATTTGTATTCTTTATGATGCCCTTCACGCGAGCACTCCTTGGAATATCACTTGGAACAATACCCGCATCCGTTCCAATGGTCTTTGTGGCAGTCGCAATCTTTGCGCGCTTTGTGGAACAGGCTCTTCTGGAAGTTCCAACGGGTATCATTGATACCGCCATTTCCATGGGAGCCAGTAAATATCAATTGATTACAAAATTTCTTTACGTTGAAGCACGATCCGGTATTATCCACGGACTCACATCTTCAACCATCAGCCTGCTATCATATTCAACCGTTATGGGTATGGTAGGAGGCGGAGGTATTGGCGCATTCGCAATGCTCTACGGTTATCAAAACTTTCAATATGATTTGATGATGATCGTAATAGTAATCATAGTTATCTTGGTACAGATTATTCAATTCATCGGTACCAAGAGTGCAACATATTTAGACAAACGATAAAAGGAGATTTCAATGTTTAAAAAAATAGCTTTAATTTCAATCGCAGTACTTTTACTTACGGCATGCAGTTCTAAGGAATCAGATGACAAAAACATTCGCATTGCTTCACACACTGAACCAATGACAACTGTTATTGAAATCGCGACAAAAGAATTAGAAGAAAAAGGTTATACAGTTGAACTTGTCAGCGTTGCTGATAACTCAGCAGGAAATACAGCACTTCAAAATAAGGAAATCGATGCGAACTTCTTCCAACACGTTCCATTCATGGAAGCATTCAATAAAGCACACAGTGCTAACCTCGTAGGAGTTACACCAATCTACGATGCAATCATCGCTTTCTATGGTAAAGACATTAAATCAGAAGGTGAAATTACAGAAGGCATGAAAGTTGCTATTCCAAATGACGTGGATAACCAAGCACGCGCACTCTTAATTCTTCAAGACTATGACTTAATTGAATTAGCAGATGGAGGATCATACTCATCAACGATTTCAGACATCACAGATAATCGAATGAACTTCGAATTCTACGAAGTAGATCTTCTGACATTAACACAAGCATACGAGGACGTTGACTTTGTATTCAACTACCCAACATACGCTGGTAAAATTGGCCTCTTCCCTAACGTTGACGGCATCTTGATTGAAAACTCCACTAACCACTACGCTATCTCATTGGTAGCTCGTGAAGACAATAAAGATTCACAAAAGATTAAAGACTTACAGGAAGCAATGACATCCGATGCAGTTCGTGAGTTCCTACTCAACGATGAAAATGCTCGAACACTTGTTCCTTCATTCTAAATAACTACTCAAAAGGGCCTAAAAGCCCTTTTTCTACGCTCCATAGACCTAATCGCCAAAGCATATGTTCCCAAATGAAGAGCACTCAAGTATACTTAGACCATAGAAGGAGGGATACTATGAATCCACTTAACACAGGAAATCTGATTTCTAAGATAAGAAAAGAAAATAACTGGACGCAAGACGATCTTGCCCAGCAATTAAACATCAGTAACAAAACAGTGAGTAAATGGGAACGAGGTGAAGGACTACCCGATGTAAGCCTACTCCAACCCCTTGCTAAAGTACTGAACATTTCAGTAGATGAACTGCTCATTGGAACCCACGAAAAACAAGAAAAGACAGATTCAATGTTCAATGAAGATTACGAATCCCCAATAATTAATAAGAGCCTGCGAATTGCAGGATTAGTAGTTTCAATCTTAATTCTCGTAATATATGCTCTCCCAATATTCAAAGGTTCCATCCAACCCATGTTCCCTGATTTTGGATTCGATGACTTCCCAATGAACTTCGATCTCTTTATCACAATGAGCCCATATCAAATCATCGGACAAATGCGCTCATTCAACATCAATTTCTTTTCATTCTTTGCGGGAGCACTTCTCATCTTCTCCACGATTATGACCATCGCATTCGCAATCTACTTTGTAATCACGAGTTTCCCTAGCAAAGGACAAATCCTTAACAATCAGTGGTCATCTCTAATCAAAAGAGGTTCCTCCATTGCGACATTGATTGTCTCATGTGCCAGCGTAGTAATGAACCTGATCGTCATCGTACTTGTTCTCCTTAGTGGACTCAGTCTCACAGGCTACTCCATCTTCCTAATTATCTCACTCGCAGCATTCCTATTCATCAACTTCAAGATCTATCAAGAAGCATAACTAAGCAGTAAAAAGGCACCCTCACGGGTACCTTTTTACTTAGAATCAAACTCTAATTATTTAACTTTTTCATATAACGTTTTAATTGATCAAGACCAATCATCAATACACCAAGAATTGCTAATGGTGCACCTATAGCTAAAGTAGAACTAACCCCCGTTGGAGGTAGAACTGGTCCAGTAGGATCTTTAACGACCGGTTTCTCAACTGGTTTCACCACTGGCTCAGTTTCTGGTTCTGGCTTCGGCTCAGGTTTTGGTTCTGGCGTTGGCTCAGGTTTTGGTTCTGGCTTTGGTTCTGGCTTCGGTTCTGGCTTTGGTTCTG
>JAAYNU010000178.1 GCA_012520695.1 Erysipelothrix sp. | reverse complement strand
TCGATTGAATCATAGAGTGAAACACTCTTATCAATCTCGTTTTGAGGAATATCTTTGGGTGTGCACGCACTCAGTATACTGAGTGCATGTGAATATTATTAATAATTTATTCGTAGTCCCTACATTCGTTTACAAATGTAATTATATGAAATAATCACGATTGTGTCCATATTCAAGGCGGTTTACTGATATAATTACTACACAAACATTCAAGAGGAGGCACTATGAGACTCGATAAATTTTTAGCACATACAGGGTATGGAACCCGAAAAGATGTGAAGATCTTAATCAAACAAAAAAGAGTATTCGTAAACGAAGAACTCACAAGAGATGCTTCATTGATCCTTGATACCGCAAGTGATGTGGTACAGGTAGATGGTGAAGTGGTCCACTACGAAAAAGATATTTATATTATGATGAATAAACCAGCAGGATACATCTGTGCCCACGATGCAGTGGATTATCCTTCCGTGTTAGAACTGATTGAAGAATATCACAACGACCTGTTCTTTGTCGGCAGACTCGATGCGGATACTGAAGGTCTTCTATTGATCACAAACGATGGTACGTTCTCGCATAAAGTAGCACATGCTAAAAAAGAGGTCACAAAACAATATTACGTTGAACTTGAAACAGTCTTCAACCAAGACTTTATTGCGAAGCTCAATGAAGGGATTCCCCTTGATGAGACCATGCTGAAACCAGCACAGGTTGAGATGGTTACTGATAAGAGTTTACTACTCACAATTTCCGAAGGAAAATACCACCAAGTGAAGCGCATGATGCATTACTGTGAAAATGAGGTTACCTACCTTAAGCGCATTAAAATCGGTGCATTAAAGCTAGATGATACCTTGAACTTAGGTGAGTATCGAAATCTTACGTCAGAAGAAATCAATTTATTTATGTAAGAGTCCTTTATAAAAAGGACTTTTTATTTGTCTCTTTATAGTAATTGGTACATCAAAGTAATATAATAGTACTTAAGAATCATTTTTGAGGGGACACAGTATGAAAAAAGAAACAATCGTCAAAACAATCCCGGCAATGGCTGGGTATATCTTTTTAGGGAGCGCATTTGGAATACTCGCACAGAGTCAAAACATTTCACTGTGGGTTGCGCTTGGAATGAGTATCTTCATCTATGCAGGGTCCATGCAATTTGCGGCAGTAGGACTCTTAATGAATCCTGTATCACTGATTCAAACCTTCATCATCTCCTTCTCTATTAATGCACGCCATCTCTTCTATGCGATCACGATGCTCAAACCATTTCAGAATATCGGTAAGCGAAAGCCCTATATGATCTTTGGTCTTACCGATGTATCCTTCTCCATGGTGCTTGATGAACATGAACACGATGTCATGTATCATATGATCGTTCTCAACCATCTGTACTGGATTGTGGGCACACTGATTGGATACCTCATCGGGAGTAGTATGACCCTTCCAACTCAGGGGATTGAATTCTCAATGAGTGCAATCTTTCTTCTTATTTTTGTGGATAAAGTCAAAGAAAAGAAACCCTATCCTACAGTTCTTGGACTGTCGGTTGGGGTTGTTTGTCTGATTGTATTTAACGCTAATTTCTTTATCATTCCGAGTATGATTGGCATTATAATGGGCCTATCCTATGACTTCACGAAACTCCCATTGAGTTTAAGTAGTAATCGTTGAGCCGAAGTACTATAATGTTTCAAAAGAAGAGGGACCGATATGATAAAACACAGCATTCAAAAAACGATTCCAGTCCTGGCTGGATATGTATTCTTGGGAAGTGCATTTGGTATTTTAGTTGAGAGTCAGGGACTGTCAATTTGGGTTGCGCTCTTTATGAGCCTCTTCATCTATGCGGGGTCAATGCAGTTTGCGGCAGTCAGTTTAATCATGAACCCTATTTCCTTAATCCAAACATTCATTTTAGCTCTATCCATCAATGCACGTCATTTATTCTATGGTGTTTCAATGTTGAAGCCATTTCAAAAAGCAGGCAATAAGAAATACTACATGGTCTTTGGATTAACGGATGAATCTTTTTCTCTCATCATTAATGAAGACGATCATGTGACGATGTATCAGATTATTCTACTGAACCAAATCTATTGGCTTATTGGTACAGTATTAGGATTCTACTTCGGTAAAGTAATTCCCTTTCCAACTACAGGAATTGAATTCGCAATGACAGCACTGTTCCTTGTAATCTTTGTGGACAAACTCAAAGAGAAGCGTTACTACCCTAGTTTTGTGGGTATTGTCGTGAGTGTTGTGTGTCTTCTTATCTTTAAGTCACAATATTTTATTATCCC
>JAAYNU010000177.1 GCA_012520695.1 Erysipelothrix sp. | reverse complement strand
ATGTTTTAGTTAAAGTTCAAAAACAATCTTCGCAAATTAACTCAGCTGTTGTGAATACAACGGACGTTGGAGCGGGGGACCAAGGAATTATGTTTGGTTATGCATCCAATGAAACTGAGAGCTATATGCCTCTACCAATTCACTTGGCTCATGCTTTATCAAAAACATTATCAGATTTGAAATTCAAAGAAGATGTTCTATTACCTGATGGAAAAACTCAAGTAACAGTAGCTTACCTCGATGGAAAGCCTGCTTTTGTTCATACAGTACTTGTATCTGCTTCACACGTTGAATCAGTATCACAAGAAACATTAAAAGAACTGATTATGGAAAAAGTAATCAAACCAGTTATTGATCCATCACTCATTACAGAAGAAACGCGTTTCATCATCAACCCATCTGGTGCATTCAGCATCGCGGGTCCGTTCTCCGATTCAGGAACTACAGGTCGTAAAATCGTTGTCGATTCTTACGGTGGTTTTGCTCGAATTGGTGGGGGATGTTTCTCATCGAAAGACCCTTCGAAGGTTGACCGCTCTGCTGCTTATTTTGCGCGTTACGTTGCGAAGAGTGTTGTCGCTGCAGGACTATGCGATAAAATTGAGGTTCAATTATCATATGCTATTGGTATGAGTGATCCACTTTCAATCCATATTGACTGCTTTGGAACAGAAAAACAAAATGAAGAAGAAATTCTTAACATCATCAATAAGAACTTCAACTTCAAAGTTGGGAACATTATTGAAGAACTTGATTTACTGCGTCCAATTTATCGTGAAACTGCGAACTTTGGTCACTTCGGAAGAAATGGCTTCCCATGGGAAAACATTAAGAAATTATCATACTAAGGAGCAAATGCTCCTTTTTATTATGCATTAGGACTGTTTTTTAGAAGACTACAATGATACTATAGACTTATATTCAAAATGATACGAAAGGAGTACCTATGAGCCCAAAAATAAAAAAAGCCGTTCTCAGTGTTGCGCTTATTGGAGCAGTGACACTTCGCAGAATTAAAAAGAAGTGGGATCACGAACGCAAAGTAAAAAAAGAAACATATACAAAACTCACGAAAGTCATTCACCCCAATGCGACACTTTTCGTAGGGGATTCAATAACTCAGCAACACCCTGTTGAAGATCTCTATCAAGAATTTGATGCAGTGAATCGCGGAGTTAATGGGGATACGACTGAAGACATTCTTGAACGTTTTGATGAGCATGTTATTGCCGCAAGACCTAAAACGATTGTGATGCTGATGGGGATTAATGATATCGCTAAGAAGACGTCAGTTGAAGATATCGCCAAGAACGTCGAAACGATGATTACCAAGATTCAAGTGAGTCTTCCAAACACTCGCATAATCCTTCTCGCTACGTTCCCAATTAATAAATCACATCTCATCAACCACTATGTCTTAATCAATCGAGATAATGAGACGGTGGATGAACTCAACGAGGTCTATCGATCTCTTGCGCTCTCTAAAGGTATTGAGTTTTATAACTTGAATGAATACTTAAGTGATGAACATGGTGACCTGAAATCTGAGTTCACAACAGACGGTCT
>JAAYNU010000176.1 GCA_012520695.1 Erysipelothrix sp. | reverse complement strand
GCGACACCGTAGTTAGTGTTGAGTTCTTTGACTCCGAACATTGTGATGGGTGTTGGGACTGCTTTTTCGATGAAGTGTACTTTGATATTGTTGCCTGCAAGGACTTCTGCTAGCCACATTGCTGCGACATCGGATAGGAATCGTCGATCGAATCCGATGACAACTCCGTTGTCGTGCTCTTCCATTGATAATGCTTGAGCAAGTTTTTGTACATTTGCCTTGGTGAATGCATCTCCGATGATTGCGCGCCATCCACCCGTTCCAAATTTGATCATAGTAATTCCTCCTTGTTTCCTCAATCTTACATGATTGATATTGTGTTTTCTAGGTTATTTCATATCGAAGCAATATTACACATGCTTAAAGCAATATTTCGATCAGGTAAAGTCAAGGTGAGTAAAAAAACGTATCGTGAAAGTCTCTAATACGCAATCGTATAGGTCTATTTTGAATCTTCACCATTTGACTATGAGTCTAATAGTCCCTATACTTAATAGGATACGGAGGTCTTACTTTGAATATATTTGTGAAAATTGCGCTGGTGTTGGTTTTTGGTTTAATTGGGGGTCGTGTTGCGCGTCGATTTAATTTACCGAATGTTACGGGTTATCTCATAGGGGGATTATTTCTAGGTCCATCATTTTTAAAAATAATTACGGAGGTTGATGTTCCCGTTATAAACTTCGTAAACGAGTTAGCATTATCTGCGATAGCATTTAATATTGGTGGTGAATTCTTAATCAAAACGATTAAGAAATTGGGGAAAGAAGTGTTTATCATCACGGTTGCGGAAGTGATGGGAGTTGTATTGCTGGTATTTTCAGTAATGTTCTTCCTGATGAAACAAGAATTTGTCTTTAGTATTATTGTAGCTTCGATGTCGGCTGCTACCGCACCAGCGGGTACGATGATGGTTATTCGTCAATATCGCGCTAAGGGTAAAATGACGGATACAATTTTACCTGTGGCGGCACTCGATGATGCTTTGGGTATTATGGTGTTTGGATTGGCCTTGTCACTTGCGAAGGTTGCTTTAGGTCAGGTAACGGGGAGTACATTACAGTTAGTAATGGCACCATTTATTGAAATTACCTTATCCTTGTTGCTGGGACTGGTGTTGGGTTTTATTCTTACAAAGATCACAGAGAAAGTTAATTCTCAAGAAGAATTAACGTCGATTCTTATTTGCTTTGTATTGATCAGTTCAGGTCTTGCGATGGCTACAGGTCTGAGTTCACTTCTCTCATCCATGATGATGGGGGCAGTATTTGTGAACCTGGGACATAAACCAGCGCGTGTCTTCAACAACATCAATACGTTTATTCCACCTTTCAACATTCTATTCTTTGCGTTTGCGGGATCAAGTCTTGATTTATCAATTTTAGGACAAATTGGTATCTTAGGTCTGGCATATGTATTTGCGAGAATGTTCGGTAAGGTATGGGGTGCATCGCTTGGAGCGATGGTAGCCAAGAGTGATCCAGTTATTGTGAAGCATCTCGGTTGGGCTCTTCTTCCACAAGGAGGAATATCAATCGGGCTTTCAATGGTAGTACGGGCTCAATTACCTGAGTTTAGTGATGGTATAGTGACATTGATTTTATTTTCAGTATTAGTATTTGAGATTGCCGGTCCAATTCTTGCGAAGGTAGCAATTACCAATGCGGGTGAACTTGGAACTGAATCTTAAGAAAAGGGAGGATGAAGTATATGCACGCATTATTCTTAATTTTAAATAAAACAGATGAACTCGAAGAGGTTCTCGCTGCAATGACTCGTGTTGGGGTTAAGGGAGCAACAATCCTTGATTCCCAGGGCATGGGTTCAGCTATGGTGATTGGGGATCAAGATGATCTTCCAATTTTTGGTAGTTTGAAGATGTTCTTTGATCGCGAACATCCCTATAATAAAACGGTGTTTACCGTCATTGAATCCGATGAGCTTCTTGATAAGGCAATCGATGCGATTCAAAGCGTTGTGGGAAAACTTGACCGTCCTAATGAAGGGCTGATGTTTACAGTACCTGTGGGTCGTGTTATTGGTATGAAGAAAGAGTAATCATAAATATATCAGTGTTCTTTAAAAAGAATGCTGATTTTTTTGTGAAAGGAAATTGAAAAGCAAGGGATTTCCTTTGCATGTTAGTAATGTCATGTTAGAATTAGATGTAAAACCGTTTATTTTTAAACGTAGAAGTGGAAGGTGCTTAGAATGGAAAGAAGAGTGGGAACTGTTTCTCGTGGTATTCGTACTCCTATTATCAGGGAAGGCGATGACTTAGCAGCAATTGTGACTGATAGTGTTCTTGAAGCAGGTGTGAGTGAAAACTTCTCAATCGGCGACAATGATATCATTGCTCTAACTGAATCGATCGTGGCACGTGCACAGGGGAATTACTTGCACATTGATGCGATTGCAAAAGATGTGGAGAATAAATTTGGTGATGGAACGTTGGGTGTTATTTTCCCAATCCTATCGCGAAATCGATTCTCAGTTTGTTTGAGAGGGATTGCTCAAGGCGTTAAGAAGGTTGTCTTAATGTTGAGTTATCCATCAGATGAAGTAGGAAATGAACTAATCACAGTGGACCAACTTGATGATTCGGGTGTAAATCCATACAGTGATGTGTTAAGCCTAAGTGAGTTTAGAGCTCATTTTGGTGAAACAATTCATCCATTTACTGGAATTGATTACATTTCATATTATGCTGAGATTATTCAAGAAGCGGGTGCTGAAGTTGAGATTATCTTCTCGAACAACTGCCGAGCAATTCTTGATTATACGAAGAACGTT
>JAAYNU010000175.1 GCA_012520695.1 Erysipelothrix sp. | reverse complement strand
TTTCTCCTTTATCAAGTTTCCCGTTATCATCGATAAGACCCAAGATTGCTTTTGTGGTCACGGATTTGCCACTACCACTCTCACCTACAATAGCGAGAGTTTCTCCTTTTTTAACATGGAAATCAATGTTTCGAATGACATAGTTTGTTCCGTGTTGCATCGCAAACGATAGTTCGAAATTTTTTACTTGTAATAATGTATCTTTTTCCATATTAGAATCCTTTCATTTTCGGATCAAAGGCATCCCTGAGACCATCCGCAATAAGATTAAAACTCAGCATTAATAGACTCAATACAATAACAGGACTCGCAATGATAAATGGATGAGTCAACATGGAAAGATACCCCGTTGATATCAATACCCCAAGTGATGCGAACGGTGGTCTAAGACCCAGTCCTACGAATGCAAGGAAAGATTCGTAGAAAATCGCATTGGGGATTGAGAACATTGTCATCACAATAATCTGTCCCATGATATTAGGTAACAGTTCTTTCTTGATAATATCAGCATGTGATCCCCCTAGCGTTCTCGCTGCAAGTACAAACTCTTGATCTTTCAGCTTCAGTACTTGAGATCGAACAACTCGACTCATTCCAATCCATCCCGTAAGCATTAAGGCTAGGATGATGGTGAGAATACCAGGCTCAAAGATGATCATGAACAGTGTCACCACAACAAGATTTGGAATACCCGAAAGAATCTCAACAAAACGCTGCATCACAGCATCAACCTTACCCCCAAAATATCCCGAAATCAGTCCGTAAGTAATCCCGACAAAAACATCAATCCCAACTGCTACAAAAGCAATAAGAAACGAAATTTGAGTTCCTTTCCAAACTCGTGTCCATAGGTCTCTTCCCAGTTTATCGGTTCCAAACCAATAAAAGACATCACTTAAGCCTTTCTCTTGGTAGATATTGTACCCACCCAGTGAGCCATTAAAAATACCTAACTTTTCAAGAAATGGAATTCGAGGTGGTAAATTCAGGTGTGCTTTTTCAACGTGGTCGAATGTGGTTCCCGAAATCATGGGACCCACAATCGCAAGAACAATGATAATCCCAATAACCCATAAACCAACAAGAGCCCCTTTATTCTTTTTGAAGCGCGAGAAAGCATCACTCATAAAGGATTGGGGTGTTCCCAATAACATTTCTTGTTCATCTGGATGTCTTAGGTCCGAAATAACAAATTTATCATTCATGATTTATGCCCCCTTTGCTACGCGAATTCGCGGATCAATCACGCCATACAGAATATCAACAGCTAAGTTCACAACAATATACAAGACAGAATAGATGAATGCGACCATGATGATGACGTTATAGTCATTGGTCTGGATCGCTTCAACTAAGAGACTCCTAATACCCGGTATACCGAATACACGCTCTATTACGAGTGAACCCGTCATCAAGTTGACGGTTAAAGGACCCATAATCGTTACGACTGAAATCAGTGCATTACGGATACCGTGAGCAGAAATAATCTTTCGCTTAGGAAGTCCTTTTGCGCGGGCTAACTTCACGTAATCTGTATCCATGACCTCAATAAACTCAGTTCGAAGAAAGCGGGTTACTTGTGCTAAAACGAACATGGATAAGGAGATGGTAGGAAGAAGTGTCGACATAAACGGTCGACCTGAATTATAGGTAATGTCCGCCAGTTGCCACTTGTACCCTACAACATAGGAGAGACCAAGGGCCAAAACAAAGGATGGAATTGATACCCCAATAACCGCTAATACCGTTGAGAGTGTATCTTTCCATGTGTTCTGGTTGTTTCCTGAGACGAGTCCCAAGATACCTCCACCCAAGACTCCTAATACAAGGGCTTGGAAACCAACACGTACTGATACGCCCAATCGAGGGAGAACAAGTGCCGCAACTTTTTGGTTTTTAAACACAGAATATGAAATACCAAAGTCTCCTTTAAGTGCATTTTTGAGAAAAATCCCAAATTTAATAAAGAAGGGTTCATTCATACCGTATTCAGTTTTAAGAAGGTTTATTTGTTCAGGCGATAAGCGCTCATCGTTGAAGGGTGAACCTGGCATAAACTCCAGTAATAAAAAGAGTACGAATAAAATCACTAAAAGTGTGATAAGAGCCCAAAAGACTCTTTTTAGGATGTATTTGAACATGGTGCCTCGCTTTCTAAATGAACAAAGGGGCATTACGCCCCAGTGTGTGTTTGATTAATCAGCAATTACGACATTTCGATATGATGTTATGCCAACTACGTGCATTTCAATACCGCTTACGCGTTTACTTTGAATTAAAGCATCACTGGATTGCCAGATTGGGATGATACCCGCTTCATCAAGAAGAATCTTCTCAACGTCTTTAAAGGCTTGCCAACGCGCAGCTGGATCAGTTGATAACTCACCACCAGCACCTGTCTTCAATACTAATGTATCAAAAGCAGGGTTGTCATAGCGTGCATAGTTATATGGAGAATCCTTGGTAAACAATGTCCCTAAGAACGTATATGGATCAGCATAGTCTGGACCCCAACGCGTTAAACCAAGTTCATAGTCCCCTGCCTTCATACGATCAAGTCGTTCACTCTTTGGAAGTGTTGTGATCTTGATACTGAGGCCATCAAGTTCCGCAAGGTCTGCTTGGATTGCTTCAGCATTCGTACGAGATTCTTGTGAGTCCTCAATGAGAAGGTCAAACTCGAAACTCGACTTACCAAGCGCCTCTTTTGCCTTATCAAGATGTTCTTGGGCTTTGACTAGATCAAATGTAAGGTAACGATCCGCTGTATCACGGAAGTCTTTATCATCCGGTCCAACCGCAAGTCCCACTGGAACAACATAATCAGCAGCAAGTGATCCATCAGCCATAATGTCATTTACAATATGGTCTCGATCAATCGCATAGCCAAGCGCTAAACGAAGATCCGCATTTTGCAATTCAGGTTTTGACTGGTTTGGAGCGATATACCAAAGGTAGCCCAGAGGTTGTTGTTTGAATTCATCTTTTCCTTTGTATCGAGATACAAGATCAGATGAGATCTTAGTGAAGTCTACTTTACCGTTATCAAACTCTAAGGCAGCAGTTTGGTAATCAGAGAGAAGTTTGAAATCAAGGCCATCAATCTTCACAGCATCTGCATCATAGTAATCTGCATTTTTCGCAAGTGCCCATGATGACCCTGGAGTCCATTCAGTTAAGACGAACGGTCCATTTGAAATAAGGTCATCTTTACTCTTAGCGTATGAATCCCCTTTTTCTGTAACGAATTTTTCATTCATTGGGTAGAATGTTGGGAATGTGA
>JAAYNU010000174.1 GCA_012520695.1 Erysipelothrix sp. | reverse complement strand
ACAATTGAAAATAATTACTTATACTGAAGGCTATGTTATGGGTGTCCTGGGTCTTGTATTAGGTTTAGGCCTTGGTATCTTGGCATCCTATGGACTGCTTCAGATCGTGAAGAACAACTTCTCTAAGTCGACAAGACTTGCCTATATCTCATGGGATTTTAATTTCCCGTTTGTGTTTGTTTTAATCATCAGTGTTATTACGCTCACTGTAGTCTATATACCGCTTCGAAAGACCGTGAAGCGTTTATTTAAATTGACCTCAGTGGACTCATTGAAGAAAGTTGGAAGATTCAGTAGTGAATCAGACAACACGAAACGAAAATTATTCAGTAAATCAAATAATGTCACAACACGCATTGCGGCATTGAATATGAATCGAGATAAGAAAAAATACCGTGGAACGATTATATCAATTGTAATTAGTATGATTGTGATGATCACAACGATCGCATTCATGGATGCGACGACGAATCTGATTGTGGCGGAGTTCAAAGAACCACTGAACTACAACATTCATCTCTTAAGTAATGATTCTCTCACTCAGTTCGATGATACGGTGAATGGCCTGCTTAAAGATCGTGATGATATCTCAAACTATATCACTTTCTCAAGAAGTAGGATTAAAGTATATGATAACAACGGTGAAGACTATAAGACCAGTGATCAAATCACTAAAAGCACATCGCTGTATGATGGTTATCCTTACGCTCATGAAATGATTGTATTAACGGACAAAATGTATTCAGAGTACATCAAATCAATTGGGTATGAGTATAATGCAGATGAAGTTTTAGTTCATAACGCTTATCGCGGAATGATTTATACGATTGATGATAAAAATGTATTCTACGATGATGAGGTCATCAGTATCAGAGAAGGGGATCAACTTCAATTTGGTTACCATAAAGAGCCTTCATTTAAAGTCGGTAAACTATTAAGTGAAGTTCCATTTGGGATTGATAACGCTGATACAATAAGTGTGAAATACATCCTGTCTCTCTCACAATTAAATAACTTTAAGGAACACTATGATAAAAATCTAGAACCGGTCATAGACGAGCAAGGTGAAATAGTCGAGGAAGAATTTAATTTAGACTATTCAGTCATTTCTCTCATCAATTCAAATGATCGCGTTGAAACAGTGAAGTACTTTAATGAACAAATAGAGTCATTCGAGGTCTATGATATCTATGCGAATGATGAGTTGTCCTATACGTTCATTGAGTCAATTTATGATGTATCACTCTTTTTGATCGGGCTCATTATTCTGATGTCACTGTGTAATGTGGTAAACATCACAATGACCAATGCCAGTCTTAGAAAACAAGAGTTTGCGATTTATGCATCAGCGGGAATGACAAAAAAACAGCTGAATCATATGCTGTTTAAGGAGTCGATTCTGTTGATGGTGAAACCACTGCTTATTGGAACGACTTTGAGCTATCTTTGTTCGTACATACTATTTCTACTACTGGGGAAATAATTTAGTGCCTCAGGGTATCAATTGAATATTAAGTCATTCATGTTGGGGTGGAGTCTCATTCTCGTGGTTATTGTATTGAGCTCTACGTTAACGATTAAATCATCTAAGAAAATAACAATTATTGAAGATCTAAAACAGATTGAATAGATAGAAAGAAAAAACAAGTCGCTGTGATGAAACTGTAAATCCGGTTAAGGATATTACAACTTCATAATGACTTGTTTTTTTAATATCTATTTCTTTGTTTTTGATTTTTTCGTATTACCGCTTTGAGTTTCCTTATAACGCTTTCTAAACTTCATGTATGACGGTACTTGATATGCCGCAAGTCCAATGAGGGCTGCGATGGATATCTTTGTGATCGTCATCTCTAGTTCGGTGATTGGGTTTTTAAGGTCCAATGCACGTGAGAAGAGGATGAGTACTACAAGTAAAGGAATCAGAATCTCACCTAAGATGTTGTTGCGTTCTGCTTTGATCAGTTCAGGACTGTTAAGTTTATCGAATTCCGTTTGCGTTAATTTAATTTCAGTTCTATTTTTTAATACAATTAAATGAAAGTACAGTGTTCCAGCGAAATAGACGGATAAACCGATTACTAGGCTGAGCGACAAAGATTGTTTAAAGATTCCAAAAGGAACCAGGAAGACCAAGAGTGCCCACATTGACATCTTTTTGAGAAGTGTGAACTTTGCGAGTTCTTGTTCCATAACTTGAACGCCACTTGTACGATCTTTTGAGAGGTAAAGGTAACGGCGCCTTCTGTCTTTAATGATATTGTCTTTGATTAAATCTGTTTCTTTGTTTTCCATTGTGTTTGCTCCTTATAATATTCCGAAGTGTAAGAGGGCGTGATGAATCCCGTCTTCACTCACATCTTTAGTAGTATAGCTACTGACGTCTTTAACGTTTTGAACACCGTTACCCATTGCGACTGAGTGGGTTGCTTCTTTTAAGAATAGAACATCGTTCTCTCCATCACCAAAGCCTGTAAAGCGTTCAACGTTTAAATGTTTATTGAGGACTTTGGTACCATAGTGTTTTCCTGAGTTCGCAGGAATCATTTCCATGTTGCCAAGTTGATCCTTCATTAATAAGCACTTTTCATTGATTTCTGTAAGAAGATCTCCCGTAATCTCTTCGAAGCTGTAGCAAATCATGTTATAAACGATCTCATCAGTATGAGGTTTAATTACGATTGAATCCTCTAAACCGAAATGCTTTATTGCTTCTTCTAAGCGTTGGTTTGGTTTTTTTGTACAAAATGTTTCAGCACCTTCAAGAATGAGGGGTCCTACAATCGCATCATCAATTCGTTTGATTAAATCATGTTCCATTTGAGATTCGAAGATAATCTTTTTGTTTCGATCAAGAACCAAAGAACCATTCGCAAGGACAAAGCCATCCCATTCAATGAGATCAAGAACATTTGCCTCAACGATGCCATCGTAGTTACGTCCTGTACAAAGAGCAACTTTATAGCCTTTATCTTTTAACATATTTAAACTTTTAACAGTATTGTTTGATACTGTATGATCCGTATTGTTGAGGAGTGTACCATCAACATCGAAATAAAATATCTCTGTATTTTTCATTTTATCACCGTTATCAATTATAGCATGATTCATGGTATAATTCTTTCTATGATAGTAGATATTAAACGAAGTCATCGAAAAACGATGAGCTTAATCATTCGTGACGGTGAACTCATAGTGAGAGCACCGCATTTTGTGAGTGAGCGACAAATTAATGCCTTCGTTGAATCGAAACGAGCATGGATTGAAAAGAAGTTATCAGAGCACAGACCCATGGGATTTGTTTTGGATCAAAAGTTCATGCGCTTGTTTGGGGAAATGATGCGTGTTGAGGTTGTTGAGGCGAATACATTTTATGTTAGTGTTGAAACTTCTATTGAGATAGGGCGACCACCTACAATGACTGATACACGATTTGTGGAACTCGTGGAACTTCACTTCAAAACTGAGCTGGAGAAGATTCTTGCACATCGCGTACCGTACTTCGCTGCGCAACTCCATTTAAAAACGCCGGAGTATAAAGTCCGACGTTATAAACGATTGTATGGTCGATGCACTAAAGATCATCGACTTGCTTTCAATACTTATTTATTTCACGATTCCCTTGAATTCATTGACTATGTCATTCTTCACGAATGTGCTCATATTCTTGAATTCAATCATTCACCTGAATTTTACTCCATCGTTACAGGAGTAATGCCAGATTACAAATCCGTTATTGCGGCAAATAAGTCATAAGGTATGTTTCATCGGGATCGATAAACATACTTTTTTGTGAGCTGATGGTAACCATACCCAATGGACCACCTGATAAGCGCTTCACATTTTTAATCTTTGTATAATGAATTTCTACAGATGAAGAATAGCGACCTGATGAGAAGTAGGCAGCTAACTGACAACATAATCTCTGTTGGGTTTCATCCATGTTCTTTGTCTTGAGTAAGACATGGGCTCCCGCGGTATTCGCAGCATGGAACCAGTAATCTTCTTTGTTTGCGACCTTAAATGTAATGGTATCATTTTGAAGGTTGTTTTTTCCGACATAAATTGTGGTTGTTTCATCGTACTCAATCACTATGTAGTTTGCTTTTCGCTTACGCGCTTGTTGCTTCTTACGAGATTTTTTTTGATTGATGATGCCTTGTGAAAGAAGTTCTTCATGGATTTCTTTCGCATCTTCTACGCTTGCTTGTTCGCACTGTAATTTGAGTGTTTCGAAATATTCAATGCGCTGTTCTGTTTTTTCAATTTGATCAATTAAATAAGAGAGACTCGTTTTAGCTTTTTGGTAACGTTTGAAATATCTTAAAGCGTTATCCTTTGCACTGTATCTTATATCAAGTGGGACCCTGACATCATTGCCCTCAAAGTCTTTGATGTCCGCAAACTCATGACCACTGGATTGATCGGGCAGGAATGCGAAGATTAAATCACCGTACTCGCGTAGGTAATCAGAGTCTTCTGCCTTCGCGTAATCATCATAAAGCTT
>JAAYNU010000173.1 GCA_012520695.1 Erysipelothrix sp. | reverse complement strand
CCAACTAAAACAAGAACTGCAACTAGTGCAACTAAAATTCTTTTAATATTTTTCATTTATGTTCTCCCTTTTTAAATAGTTTCATTTCGCGTTGCTAAATGACGTTCACCATACTTGTTCTCAAGCAATTCAGGTTTGAGCGTATGTATTGGAATCAGTAATTTAGGTTGAATCAGATCTATAATCTTATTAAGATCTTCTGGGAACGCATGCCCAGAGCAAGCAATTCTCTTGAACTCAACTCCTGTATCCTCTAAAACTTGGATAAATGGTAAATATGCGGGGTCGAATTCCCCTAATGGCGTTGCATCACTATGAATATAGACACCACCTCCTTTAAGTTTGTTGTGATCTTGCACTATCTGCCAGAAATAGTCACTGCTATCGGCAAATAAATCGTCTATGTTCATCTTTAAACTTTCATCCAAACCATAATCGTTTGGCGTAAGTTCGTAATAAGCACAATCCATATCAAGGCATTGTTTTAGCACATTCGCAAATGATGCTTCCAAGACAACTTTACGAGGACTTTGCGAAACAATGTTCGCAATTCTCTTAACATTACCTGGATAGCATGAGAACGTGACTTGATTGTCAGGATTCTCATTGATGACCTTTACGATACGATTCAGTAAGTCTTGTTCACTAAGAACCGGGTCAACAATCGGAGCACGATCTTCGAAACTTACCGATACACCTTCGATGATTAATGCATCTGTTTGCTTGTTTGATTCACAGAATGCGAGTGTGTCTTCAACATCAAAACCATGAAGACGTAAATCACCTGTGTAGGTTAGTTTGAAGTCCGGTGTTGTTATAATCATACCACATGCGCCATAAGCATCATGATCAACACGCATTACTTGAACAGATATTTTTCCAACGTTTACCGTCTCAAGATTATCTAATCCAATAATATCGCGCGTAAATGAATCATGCTCACCAGCACGAGGCAATAAGAAATCATTCTTAGCATTTAAGCTTTCAAGTAAGATCTTAGTCTCTTTTAAAGCATACATATCTACTTGTGGATCAAGCCAGTTAATCATACGCGTATGATCAAGATGACAGTGACTCAAGAAGACGGCCGTATCCTTAAACTTGTTTCCAACATCACTCAAAGGCGCACCTTCAAGCAAGGGATCATACATATGATCTAAGTATGGAACTAAGCGATTTTCAAGTAATACTCCTAAAGTTTCTTTCTCTAGTTTTAACTCCGGTTTAAATTCTGTCCCGAAATCAAAGAAGATATGAGAATCTTCATAAGCTACTTCGATAACCGTTCCACCGATCGTTAAGATACCTGCGTGAAACGTAATTTTAGTTTTTTTATCCTTTAATACCATTTTTAGCAACTCCTCTAATAATTTGTTTTCTGAATATAAAGTAAATAATTAGCACGGGAATAATTGTGAGTGTCGCAGCAGACATCTGTAAGTGAACATCACTTCCTGATTCCGTCGCAAATGCACTCAAACCATTATTAAGTAGTCGCATCCCTTTTGTATTCGTTACAAGTAACGGCCACAAGAAGGAGTTCCATCCTGAGATGAAGCTTAAGATTCCGACAGTAACCAATGCAGGTTTACTTAATGGAATCATTACTTTCCAAATAAACTCTAAATCTGTACAACCATCTATTTTCGCAGCTTTATAATATGAAATTGGAATCGCAGCTAAATAGTTTTTAAAATAGAATATATAGAATACCGATGCAAGAGACGGAATAATGAGCGCTGAATATGTATCCAACAATCTCATTTTCGCAATTGTACGGTAGTTCGTAAATACGATTGACTCATAAGGAACCATGAGTAAAGAAATTAAAAGTAGAATTAAAAGATTTTTGTGTTTGAATTCTAATTTTACAAGCGCAAATCCCGCAAGAACCGTTGTGACAAGCGTACCCGCTGTTGATACAGCACTAACGAAGATTGTGTTAATGAAGTATTGAACGAAAGGCGCTTTTCGGAATACCTCGGAAATGTTATTCCATTGGAATTCTCCTGGAATTAAAGTCGGAGGAATCGAAACTGTTTCAGCATATGTCATCAATCCCGCAAGAATCATATAGATAAATGGGAAGACTGTAATAACAGCCATCGCAATGATAAATACATACGAAATAAAAGTACCTATTTTCTTCATTACAGATCCTCAACTTTCTCTACGAGTTTATTTTGAATCATTGTTATGACTAAAATCAGTACGAATAAGATAATCGTCGCTGCCATGGCAGGACCGAATTTCTGATTGACGTGGAATTTATCATAAATATAGTAAACTGCTGTTTGTGCAGAACCAGCAGGACCTGCTGTACCACCAAACAATGCGAATACTTGTGAATAGACTTTAAATGCGGATATCATATTAACTGTTAGTAGGAAGGTAAATGTAGGAATTAACTGAGGCACAGTAATGCGTCTGAATTGTTCCCATTTAGTCGCTCCGAACATATCCGCCACTTTGTAGAACTCTTCATTAATATTTCGAAGTCCTGCAAGAATGATAATAATATTAAAGGCGAGACCTGACCAAATCCCAAAGATAATGAGAGTCGGTAAACTCATTTTCATATCGTTTAGGAAGTTGATGGATTGTCCACCGAAAAACTGAATGACGTAGTTAATAAATCCATAGTCACGATTGAAAAGATAACGGAACACAATACCAACCGCGATTGTGGAGGTTAGATATGGGATAAAGAAGATTGTTTCAAAAAAGTTTTTGAACTTTACTTTATCAAAAATCAACAAGGCAATCACAATGGATATTACAAGCGATGCCGGAACGACACCGAATGCATAAACTGCCGTATTCTTTAGTGCAATATGAAACTTAGGATCTTTAAGTACGAACTGATAGTTTTTTAAACCAGCAAATACTTGGTTGTTCATTGTTCCAGAATGAAAAGACATAGTGAAAGCACGAATTAAAGGATAGATGTTAAAGACAGCAACGACAACTAGAGCTGGAAGTAAATACAACCATGCTTTAGGAGCATTCTCTGCACTATACTTTCTAAACTTTTTCATTAATAAACCCTCGACCCATCTTCATTGAATAGGAAAATCTTATTATAATTGAAGTCGAATTCTAATGTGTCTCCTTGGACTACTTCATGTTCGATGCTTACAATGCTCTTTGAGAACTGTGAACCGATTTTGAAGTTAAGAATGCGTTCACGTCCGATAAGTTCAACGGATGCGATGTCAACTTTGACGATGCCTTGATTTTTAACATGCATGTCTTCTGGACGTGCACCTAAAAGGTACGTTCCATCAGCAAGTTCAGTTTTGAATCGCTCTTTAATGAGTGATGAAACTGGAAATTCAAAGCCTTCATGTATAATCTTGCCATCTTTAAGTTCTACTTTAAGAACGTTGATTCCCGGGTTACCGATGAACTTAGCAACGAATAAATTATGTGGTTCTAAGTAAAGGTTTTGTGGATCATCCATTTGTTGGATAACACCTTCGTCCATTAATACAATTTTATCTGAAATACTCAATGCTTCTTCTTGGTCATGTGTTACAAAGATTGTTGTAATTTCAATTTCTTTAACCAAACGTCGGATTTCTTCACGAATGTTGAGGCGTAAACGCGCATCAAGATTACTTAAAGGCTCATCCAACAAGAGAATCTTTGGATTTTGAACAAGTGCACGAGTAATCGCAACACGTTGTTGTTGTCCACCTGACATTGTAGCAGGCTTCTTATTCTCAAGCTCAGAAATATCAGTTAGTTTCATAAATTCACGAGCAATTTTCTCAGCTTCAAGTTTCGGTATTTTTTTATCACCTACACGAAGTGGGAACATAACATTATCTAAAACGCTCATGTGAGGGTAAAGAGCATAGTTTTGGAATACAAAGCCAATATCACGGTCTTTTGGATGTTTATCAACCATAGAAACTCCATCATTGAGTATATCTCCACTTGTTGGATCCAGTAAACCAGCAATTAAATTAAGGATTGTAGTCTTCCCGCAACCAGATGGTCCCAAGAGACAAACTAAGTCACCTTTTTCGATGGAAAATGTGACTTCCTTTAGAGCCTCAAACCCATTTTCAAACACTTTACGCAAATTCTGAACTTCGATCATTTACACGCCTCCTAATATAACCTGTCATTCATAAGTATTTCAATACCTCAACTATTATATCAAAGACTTGCTTGTATCCAAAGCATATAACGAAAAGTTTACATAAAATAGGGCTAAGTCTGTGCAAATGAGCACATTTTAACCAATCGAGTAGCTAAGAGGTAACGTAATTTGCGTTACCTCTTTTGCTCTCACAGAACCGTACGTACGTTTTCCGTATACGGCTCATGGTATT
>JAAYNU010000172.1 GCA_012520695.1 Erysipelothrix sp. | reverse complement strand
TTCAACTGATTTGGATGAATGTGTCCAATGTATCCTAATTCTTTCTTGTTGATAAAAATCTTAGCGGACTTGAACGGATGGAAGTATGAACTCTCCAATCCTTCTTGAACAAAGTCAAAACGCTGTGCACTGAAGCCTAAAGTTTCAAACAAGTTCATAAGGATTCCTTTTAGTGCGAAGAAATCGAGCTTAATTTCAGCTTGTGTCCAGTTTGTATCAAAGAGTGATCCAGAGGCAATGATTCCTAAACGATCCTGAGTTCCACCGACTTGGTATAGTCTTGAATGTTCAAAGAACAAGAGGTCTTTTCGAGAATGCGCATTGTTATAAGCAAGAACTTCCATCATTGATGGGTAAAGATACGTTCTTAAGTGTGTACGTTTGTCGGACATTGGGCTCATAAGCTTCACAGGATTATCCAGTGCATTTATGCCTTCGCACATGTCTTTGGATACTAGGGTATAGGAATTGATTTGATCCGCACCAAGTCCAAGCATTGTTTTTTCAATCAAACGAATACGACGTTGTGATTCATTTAAGTTACCTAGAGTTAAATCAAGTGTTGGTAGTGTTGCCTCTAAGACATCATAACCAACTACACGTATAACCTCTTCGATTAAATCTTCTTCAATAAAGAGATCTTTTCGATAACTTGGTACAGTACATGTAATAACATCGTTGTCTACTTGTGGCTTAAAGTTCAATCTTTCAAATACTGAAAGAATAACTTCATCGCTTAGAGTCGTTCCAAGGTATGAGTTAACTCGTTCAGTTGTGATACTGATTGTCTTTAATGTTTGGTCTAATTCTCCATATTGAACATCTTTTTCAAGATTCTTCGCATCAGCATACTCAACTAATAAATCAATCGCACGATTCATTGCGAGTTGTGCACCTGCATTGTCCATTGGTTTTGAGAAGCGTTGTGACGCTTCAGTACTGAGTCCTAAACGACTTGCGGTTTTTCTCACGCTGACATGATCAAAGCGAGCAACTTCAATAATGATACCTCGCGTTGTATCTTGGATCATTGAATTACCAAGTCCCATGATACCCGCGATACCAACTGGTTTGTCGGCATTCATGATTAAAGCATCACCTTTTTTAATTTGATATTCAATCGCATCTAATCCTTCGAATGTCCCCTCAATATCGGATGATACTGAGAGAGTTTGATTGCTGAGGAAGTCGATATCATAAAAATGCATCGGTTGTCCTGTTTCCAACATCACAAGATTTGAAATGTCGACAACGTTGTTGATTGGTTTAATGTTTGAACCAATCAGTGCCTCTTTAATCCATGCTGGCGATTCTTTAATCGTTACATCATTCACGACTTGTCCAAGGAAGAATTGTGATTTGTCTGTATCTGAAGAAATTTTTAGATTTGAATCTTTTGTTTCATGTTCCTTGATTTCAGGGAGTCTTAAAGGTGCATCAAATAATGCCGCTACTTCTCGAGCTACCGCGAAAATTGACATAAAGTCTGAACGGTTTGGTGTTTGTGACACATCTAGAATATCATCGTCAAGTCCTAGAGCAATACGTGGATCACTTCCTAATTCTGCTTTCTCGAGCACAACAATTCCGTTTTTTTGTTCTTCTGTTTGGAATTTCTCTGCAACACCCAATTCATTGAGTGAGCAAATCATACCATTGGATTCAACACCACGAATACTCGTTGGTTTAAGTGTCATTTCAGGTAATACTGATCCGTTTTGAGCAACAACGACGTATTGCCCTTGTGCCACATTGGATGCACCACAAACAATTTGTAGTGTTTTATCACCAATATTAACCTGTGTAATATTAAGATGATCGCTATCAGGGTGTTTTTCGCATGATTCAACGTAACCAACAACGAGGTCAGTCCCTTGAACGAGTTGAGAGATTCCTTCAACTTCATGCCCAGCGTTTGTTAGAACGTCTGCTAGTTTTTCTGTGGATATGTCGCTGATATCGACATATCTGTTTAATAGTTTTCTACTGAGTAACATATTTTTCTCCTATTCAAATCGTTTAAATTGATTAATAAATTGCTTATCGTTTGTGTAAAATGATCGAATGTCTTCAACTCCATATTTCAGCATGGTAATACGTTCAACACCGATTCCAAATGCGAATCCTGTAAGTGATTTATCAGTATAGCCTGCTGATTCAAGAACGAATGGATGAACCATACCGCCACCAAGAATCTCAATCCAACCTGTATCCTTACAGATGTTGCACCCTTTTCCATCACAAACATGACAGCTAACATCAATTTCTACCGATGGTTCTGTAAATTGGAAATAAGATGGTCTGAAACGAATGTTTCGCTTCTCACCAAACATACGTTGTGCAAAGAGTAATAAGGTCCCTTTAAGATCGCTCAAAGTAATACCGTGTCCTACAACAAGGCCTTCCATCTGGACGAATTGATGTGAATGCGTTGCATCGTCATCATCGCGTCGATACACTTTACCAGGGCAAATTACTTTAACAGGTACACTTGGTGCAAATTGCTCCAATGCACGTGTTTGAATTGCGGTTGTATGTGTACGCAAAAGCGTGTGTTCATCAATGTAGAACGTATCTTGCATTTCACGAGCTGGATGATCTTGAGGAATGTTAGCACGCTCGAAGTTATAGAGATCAAGTTCAACTTCATCTCCCTCAACTACTGAGTATCCCATTTCTCTGAATAGGTCTTCCATTTCTCTTTGAATCATGATGAGTGGATTTTGAACACCTGACGCAAGTTTTACGCCTGGTAGTGTTACATCAATCGCATCATTTTTCATATCTTCGTTGAGTTTAATTTCTTTCAACAATGCTTGTTTTTCTTGTAGTGCAGTTTCAAGGGCTTGTTTGCTCTCATTCACAAGTTTACCAAACAAAGGTTTTTCCTCATTTGGAAGATCCTTCATTTTGGACATCGCTTGTG
>JAAYNU010000171.1 GCA_012520695.1 Erysipelothrix sp. | reverse complement strand
TCGTTCATTATCACGAACACCTACTGATTTAAAGTTTGGTACTGCTGTGAAGTATTGCCATACAGTACGATCAAGTCCTGCGAGAGCAAATTCTTCTCTTAGAATTGCATCAGATTCACGAACTGCTTCGAGTCTGTCTGCAGTGATTTCTCCAAGAACACGAACACCAAGGCCTGGACCTGGGAACGGTTGACGGAAAACCATGTCATGTGGTAATCCTAATTCAAGGCCACATGCTCTAACTTCATCTTTGAAGAGTTGGTATAGAGGCTCAATAAGTGAAAACTCCATATCTTCTGGTAAGCCACCAACATTATGATGTGATTTGACAGTCTTAGCAGTCTTTGTTCCACTTTCAACGATATCAGGATAGATTGTTCCTTGAGCAAGGAAATCAATTCCTTCAAGTTTAGCAGCTTCTTCATCAAAGACACTGATGAACTCATAACCAATAATTTTTCGTTTTTCTTCAGGATCAGAAACACCCGCAAGTTTCGTTAAGAAACGCTCGCTTGCATCAACATAAATTAAGTTGATGTCCATTTCCTTACCAAACATTTCAACAACTGATTCAGACTCGCCTTTGCGCATTAAACCATGGTTAACGTGTACACAAACGAGTTGACGACCAATTGCTTTATGAAGAAGAGCAGCAACAACAGATGAATCAACACCACCTGATAGCGCAAGCAATACTTTTTTGTCACCCACTTCTTTTCGAACGCGGTCAATTTGGTCACTTACAAAGTTCTTCATGTTCCAGTTTGGTTCTGCTTTACATGCATCAAAGACAAATTGCTTTAATTCATCTTCGTTGAGAAGTGCGTCATAGTTTTTCTCTGCTTTTGATAGAGGATGATCAATCGCAATGACAGGAATCCCTAAATCATAAAGACCAGGATCAACATCCACAACACTGCCATCAACAACACGGTTTTCACCACCACTTAGAATTAATCCCTTTACATTAGGTAAGGCTTTGAATTCATCAAGTGTAATATCATGTGGGTAAATCTCACTATAAACACCGAGTTCACGAATATTACGAGCAATCTCCGTATTTTCGACACTTCCTAGATCAATAATAACAATCATATCTTGTTTCATACGTATCCTCTTCCCTTTTATGTATTACTGTCCTTGGTAATTCGGTGCTTCTTTAACATTATCAACATCATGTGGATGGCTCTCCTTGAGACCCGCTCCAGTGATTTTAACAAATTGTGCTTTCGAGTGCATTTCATCAATCGTTGCACATCCGCAATAACCCATTCCCGAACGAACACCACCCATCATTTGATAGACGACATCACTAATTGAACCCTTATAAGGAACAGTAGCCTCAATTCCCTCAGGTACAAGTTTCGCAAGTTCAGAAACTCCCCCTTTGAAATAACGGTCACTTGATCCACGTTGCATAGCACTCAGTGAACCCATTCCAACATAAGACTTAACTTTTTTACCAAATACTTCTAATACATCTCCTGGTGTTTCTTCGCTCCCTGCAAGCAATCCACCAAGCATCACACAAGATGCTCCAGCAGCAAGTGCCTTAGAGATATCACCCGATAGTTTAATACCACCATCAGCAATAACACCAACGTTGTATTGTTTAGCAACAGAATAAACATCGTTAACTGCCGTTAATTGAGGAACACCTACACCCGCAATAACACGCGTAGTACAAATAGAACCCGGACCAACACCAACCTTAACAACACTCGCCCCTGCATAAATTAAGTCAGTAGCACCCTGAGCCGTAACAATGTTACCACCCACGATATCAAGGTCAGCAAACTCTGCACGAATTGCCTTAACAGTCTCAATAACACCCTGTGAGTGCCCGTGAGCTGAATCAACCGTTACAATGTCAACACCCGCTTCAACAAGCGCTCTTACGCGCTCTAACGTGTTGGCACTAACACCAACAGCCGCCCCAACAATAAGACGCCCCTTAGCATCAACACTCGCATCCTCAGATGTTACTGGTGCTTCTTTTACGTTTTGAACCATTTGAGCCTGAACTTCAGCAGGCATATTCTTATGGATAAAACCTAATCCGCCCAATGTTGAAAGTGCGATGGCCATGCGATCCTCAGTCACAGTGTCCATTGCAGCCGAGACAATGGGAATATTCAACCTAATTTTTTCTGTAAGTCGGGTTCTTACGTCCACTTGCGCCGGCACAATAACACTCTTACCAGGCACTAATAACAAGTCATCGAAAGTATAAGCTTCTTTAATTACTTTTCCATTCATCATCTCTTTTTCCTCCTAAATCTTATGATACATTATACATAAAAGTTACTTTAAATGATAGCAAAACATCTCAAATGTAATCAATCACTTTTTTCAACGGAATTATATGATAAAATTAAGACATGAAAACTAAAAATATAAGCGTCGCAATCTTCGATATCGACGATACCCTCATTCAAAGAGGCCAACAAACAATAGAAATAAGCGCAGTAGAATCAATCAACGCACTCAAAGCAAAAGGAATCGAAGTCCTTATTGCGACAGGACGCGCACTCTACTTTATTCAAGACCCCATTCACGACATTATCAAACCAGAATACACGGTAACGATAAACGGAGCATGTGTCTACAATGAAGACCACGAAGTCGTCTACGACGTACCCATGGAACGAGACGAAGTCGAAGCACTCCTAGCCTACGCACTCAAACACGACCTCGGATTTGCTACAAAACTAAGACACGAAATGCACGTCTACAATAAAATGGAAACATTCCAAACAATCTACCTCAAAGGAAGCCCCAAAGGCTACATCCTCAAGGACCACTACCACGAAGCACTCGGCGAAGAAACACCCATGGGCGTCTTCATGATGGGAAACGAAGCACTCATTGAAGCCTCAAGCCCACTCTCACCCGACGGCCATTATGCCAAGGCATACGATGATGCCTATGATGTCTATTCAAAACGAGCAGGAAAGATTGCTGGTATTGAATACGTACTCAAGAAAATTGGTCACACATGGGAAAACGTCATCGCATTCGGAGACGCAGCCAACGATTTATCAATGCTCGAACACGCAGCCATTGGCGTTGCCATGGGAAATGCACCCCAGCACGTTAAAGACCTCGCAGACTATACCACACTAGATATTGACCAAGACGGCATCGAATACGCACTAAAAAACCTGAATCTCATTTAAGAGACCCAGGTTTTTTTCTAGTCAGTAATTGCCCACTCCGGTAATTCTTTACCACGGCGGACAAGAATGCCTTTTTGGTAATCTGTTTGATTAATAAAACGAAGGATTTCGATCTCTTCTTCTTCATTACAACCCCAAAGAAGTTTAACCTCTAAATCACGCTTTAAAATATCCCCTACAACCATCACTGCATCAGCTGTAGACTTTTTCATACTACCCTTAAATACTTTAATTGCATCCGTATCTTCCAGGTGTCCATAATTAACGGGATAAACCATGTTCAAATATTTGGGGTGATGCGATCCCTTTTCTTGCGTAATAACAACATTTGTCGACAATACAAGAGAGTCGATTTTTTGCCAAAAGTAGCCATTGTTTAATAGTTCTTCCATAAGATCATCCTATCTATTCTTAGATATTATACCCTTTGTTTCAAAGAATGTAAATAGGCGGAAATTTTTCATGAAAGGAAATGACAAAGAAAATAAATAACTACTCCTCAACGTGCTCTAAAGCCTGTTTAAAGATCTGCATGACATGGTCATCAGAAAGAGAATAAAAGACATTTCTCCCCACTTTTTCAGTGCGCACTAAATTCATTTTTCGTAAAGAAGCCAACTGATGCGATATGGCAGATTGCGTCATATCCAAAACCTCAGTCAGATCCTCTACCTTCATCGTACTAGTTGATAATGCAGAAAAGATGCGCAAGCGCGTAGGATCCGCAAACATCTTAAACAATAAGGATAAATCAGAATACGTATCCTCAGACAGCATTGATTCTTTAAGTTTTAGTATATCAACACTATGATCATCCATATTACAACCTTCTTTCTTCTTAAAGAGAGTTCATGATATTAGTCAGGGCATCCCCAACCGTATTCGATAAACCACCTTTAGCTAAATGCTCAAGTTCCATTTCACCATTATCCATTAAGAAACCATGGAAATCACGAATCATTGGCACATCATTATAACTATCACCAATCGCATAGACATTACCATTATAACCGTAATGATTACGAATCATCTCAATCCCAGTGGACTTCGACACATCCTTAACACCCACATCCACAGCACTTGTGTTTGGATAGGAATGAATACCATAACGACCAAAACGATCATTAATCGTTGCCGATAACTTCTGAGCCGATTCATGCGAACCACTCCAAATATACATTGCGGCAATACCCGCTTTTTTAATTTCTTCAGGATCAGTAGGCTCGACATTGGTTTCAAATATAGTATTGACACCATCACCCATTTCACGACTCACACGATAACCATCGTTTGTTCCATAAAATTCAACACCAAAGTCACGAACCAAATTCACAATGTCATCCGCAACTTCATTATCCATTTTACTCGCAAACAATTCATTATAATCATGGTCCAATACAACACCACCATTAATCCCAACCACAAAATCAACTGGAATATCATGCTTATCAATTTCAGTTCGAATTGAATTAATACTTCTCCCCGTTACAATTCCAAATTTATGACCCAAAGCCCTAAACTTACGAATTGCCTCAAGGTCACTTTCTCTAATTGTATGATCCTTAAACAACGTACCATCATAATCACTCGCAAATAAATGTATCATTTTAGTCCTCGTTTCTTAGCTCTAATAAAACCAACCATATTCATACCCGCAATACAGCCATCACTCACCGCTTTCGCAATTTGTTGAGGACCCGGAGTACAATCCCCCGCAGCATATAAGCCCGGTAAAATTGTTTCCTGTTCACTGTTCACGACAATACGACCGTGATTGATCTCCAGACCAATCTGACTTGCTAGATCACTCGACGAAGCACTACCAAGAGCTACAAAGATGCCATCTAAATCAATAACACCCTCACTCGTCTCAACACCGCTCACTAAGTCATCACCCAAAACAGAAACCAGCTTGTCTTTAACTATTATAACACGCTCGTCAAATTCTGCCGTTGGCTCCAAACCATCCGTTAAGACATAGACCTTCGATGCAAGTTCCACCAATTCACGCGCTTCACTTGCTGCATATTCCGCATTACCCATAACCGCAACGACCTTATTCTTAAAGAAAAAGCCATCACAGACAGCACAATACGAAACACCCTTACCCGTA
>JAAYNU010000170.1 GCA_012520695.1 Erysipelothrix sp. | reverse complement strand
TCGGTCTTTATTTAATTATAACATCTTATCACTGACAGACTAAATTCCACATTTCTTTGGAAACAGAAGTTACTTTGTCAATCTACGAAATTGTAATGAAAAGTGCCGTGCACGTCACAAAAAGAGCTTTTATTTACATTCGATGCCTTATGATGTTATAGTTTGGAAATTAGTTATTATTGTTAGAACTATCAAAATTAAAATAGATATGTAAAAAAACACAAAAACTCGTCTAGTTTGAATGGATTTAGGAATTCGGCATTTAATAAGTATCCTGATAGAATATTTCTATTCATTTTCCTTCAATATCTTGAATTTAACCACTTTATAATTCCAAGTCCGGGCAGTTGTAGCCAGGACTGCTTGCATCAGCTCATCATTCAGCCTAATGATTGGGTGCATTGATCCCTTAATAATCTCCAGTTTCTTATCTTCATTCTTTGCGTAAGTTACGAGTTCAAAGATGAAGTCAGATGTAGAATTGATGCCTTCTTGTGGGAAGAATCCGAATCTAAGGATGGGTAGGTATCGTGAGAACTGGTTATGGATATTGTCAATAAAGTTTATGATGGGATGAGGCTTTTGATAGTCGAAGACTTTATTGGTGAAGGGTTCTGTGGAAGTGGATTTTTCGTTTATTAGTACATTGAGAAGATCAATACTTGTTTCGAGTTTGTCTTTCTGCTTTTCTAGGTCAGTGAGTGTTTTTGTGATTGCACTATTTAAACTAATACTATCAGTCAATAATTCTTTAATTGTTTTAATGGGCATTTGAAGGTTCCTTAGAAACTTAATTTCTAAGAGTTTATCAATGTCTTTTTGATCATACTCTCTGTAGTCATTGTCTTCATTTCTTTTAGGGATAACAAGAGCGACTTCTTCGTAGTAACGGATTGTGTTTGCATTGATGCCGGTTCGCTCTTCTACTTCTTTTATTTTCATGGTTTTTGTCCTCCGTGTGCTTACAATATACACCTTAGCCTAAGGTTAAGGTCAAGTGATTTATAAAAAAGACTTTTGAAAATCCAAAAGTCTTAGAGTGAATGTGAATGTGAGTTTTGTGTTTCACTGTACATATGTATCGCAACAGCAATTGGAATCATATAGGAAACCAGGGATGATCCTCCATATGAGAGGAAGGGTAAGGTGATGCCGGTAATCGGCAAGATACCCATAATCATTGCGATGTTTTGGAAGTCCTGGAATACAATCATTCCGATGATCCCCATCATCATATAGCGTTCAAGATTAAGGTTTGATTTAAGTGTGATAAGAATCAATTTAATCGGTAGTGAGAATACAAGTAAGATTACAGCTGAAGCACCGATGAAACCGTGGTTTTGAGCAATGACTGCGAATATAAAGTCTGTCTGCGGCTCGGGGAAGTGCGCGATTGCATTCATCCAAGGGTGTCCTGTATAGCCTGCGGTACCAATAGATAAGAGTGAATTATAGAGTTGGTAACCATGGTCAATGGGGTATTTTTCGTAGTCGAGCCATCCGTAGAATCGAATGAGTTTATAGGACTCTCCGGACTTCCCACCGAGAATTTGAACGAGTAGGTCTGGTTGGTTATAGTATAAAAATACAATACCAATGAGTAGTCCTGCTGCCAATCCAACGATAATGAAGAACCATTCTTTTCGAACACCTGATATAAAGAACATAGTCGCAAGACTGACTAGAATGATGATTGGAATCCCTGTATCAGGTTGCAGGATAATGAGGATAAGTGGTGGTATTGTGTATTTAGCCATTTCAAAGATGAGTTTGAAGTCGCTTTTGAATGTGTACTCTAATTTTTCTTTATTGTGTTTTTCTATAACGTTTGCGGATTTAATTACTAAGACAATTTTCATGAACTCTGAAGCTTGAAATGATCCGAGGAATGGAATTTGAATCCATGCGGCAGTTCCGTTAATCGGTTCCATAAATGGAATTGATATCACGTGTTTTCCGACGAGCGCTAGAAGGACTAGAATCGGCATTAAGATCCAGTATGCTACGTTGATGAGTGTAAACATGCGGTCTACGCCAATTTTCAGTAGTGCGTAAATGGAAATACTTCCGATTACAAACCACATTCCTTGTTTCAATAGTAAGGAATTAACCATTGCTTCTCCGATAAGAGGCTTGGTTAGGTAAATGTTGAAAAGACTAATTGCTCCCATTGCTAAAAGGATACCAACTAGAACTGTGTCCAATGTAAATTTCTTTTTACTTTCATTAATAAATTTGTTCATTGTGTCTCCTTTTGTCAGTGCGTGTAATAGTGTATAATAATAGAGAAAAGTAAGGGGTATAACTATGAATCGTCTACAAACATTTTACGAACAATTACAATTGCCTGTTAAAACGGTTTTTATAGGGTGTTTTATGATTTCTATTGGCGCACTTCTCAGCAATCCATATGTGAATGAGTTCCTAAAACTGGACTCGACATTTTTTGTGAGTGTCTCTATGGTATTGATGTACAGTGGTGGTCTTATTTTATCATACTTTCCATTGTATATATTTATCAAATTGATTGCGCATCGCTCGCAGGAGCAAAACATCGTCTTAATGGGTGTTGTTGCCTACGGAATTTTCACACTTGTGATGACGCTATTATCTCCATCAGGAAATCATCTCGCGAGTTATTCATCTGTAATTTCATTTACTTTAAATGAAGTACAATATGCAGTCTTTAAAACTGGTGCTCTAGGCATCGCTGCAGTATACTTCATGGTGCGTTATGTATCGCGTCCTGAAAAGAAAAATCGAAACATTTCTCAGCTGTCTCATTTAGGTAAGGAAGTCTTCACAATGATTAATGTCATTGTTGGGGCAATCCTTCTTGGGGTGGCTTTCAGTTATATCTGGCCTTATGTGATTGATTTTATATATTCTGTCATGAACTTCATTGCATCTGATGTGAATAATCCAATGAGTCTCTTTGCATATGGTGGTTTTGAACGATTACTGACAATGGGTAACCTGGATACAATTCTTCATCAAGAAATGTGGCTTGGTCCTTTGGGTGGTTCTTGGATGAACCTTGCCGGTAAAACATTCCTTGGGGATGTGAATATCTGGGCAGCGCAACTCAAGGAAACTGTGAATACAGTGGGTCTTGGTGGTGCGGGTCGTTTCACAACGGTTTACTATGTATTAAATATCTTCGCAATCCCTGCTTACTTATTGGGGTTGTGGTCAACAATTACAAATAAAAGATCAAAGAACTTAAATCTATTGGTGCTCATAGGAGCAATCCTTGTCTCCATGATTTCAGGGATTTTGCTTCCAGTTGAATTAATGCTTCTACTTACTGCTCCGGTATTGTATATCTTCCATATCTTTATGGTAAGTTTCATATCTGCTGTATTAAGTGGTTTCGGTGTTACGCTTGGTTTCTCGTTTATGGGAAGTTTATTCACAGCGACTCCGGGTAGTATCATTGATCTGATTGCCTTGATGCGAAATCCAATCATCTTTGAAAAGATCATGATTCTCTTGCTTGTGGGGCTTCTTGCCTTTATTACGTATTTCTTCATGACGCGTTTCTATTACCGTAAAATGGCAATCGACGTTCTTAATATCGGTACGAAACAAGAACGTATTGTTGAATTCGTTGAGCGATTGGGTGGTCTTGATAATATTGAGGCAATCTCTAGTACGCCAACGCGTGTGCATGTGAATCTATATGATCGTGATAAAATTAATGTGGCAGGTCTTCACAGACAAGGTGTTACTCGAATCGTGGAGACGCGTTCTGGGTTCATCCTTAGTTTTGGATCAGCTTCTTACATTGTACAAAATGAAATTAATAATGCTTTAATGAACCGTGTTATAAAGGAAGATAATGAAGAATGAATAATTTGACGCCAATGATGAAACAATATATGGAAATAAAGGAGAACACCAATGATGCATTGGTGTTTTATCGATTGGGAGACTTCTATGAACTCTTCTTCGAAGATGCAATAACCGCCGCTAAAGTATTGGACTTAGTTCTAACTCAGCGCTCTGCTGGTAATAATACGAAGGCTCCAATGTGTGGTGTACCTCATCACGCCGCAAAGTCCTACATCCAAAAGCTTCTAGCGAATGGCCATAAGGTTGCGATTGTAGAACAGGTGGAAGATCCTAAGGATGCTGTTGGGATAGTGAAGCGTGAAGTTGTGGAGATTATCACTCCGGGTACGTATATTGAAGATGAAGATCGTGAAACGCGTGAGATTGCTTCTATACATCAGGATCTTGTCTATGCAACGATTGTTTCGTGTGATTTGGTTTCGGGGAATGTCCGTGCTTTAAGAATT
>JAAYNU010000169.1 GCA_012520695.1 Erysipelothrix sp. | reverse complement strand
TGATGTTAAGGATGTATTGTTGTCCTTAAGAAATTATAAGAATTCTTATTACATTGCACTCAGGAATAAAATTCGTACACTTGATTCAATATATCAAAAGTCAGTCAGTGACTCACATCTCAGTGACCCCTTAAGATACTTGGAACTGATGTCACAAAAACTCGATTACCAACAAGCGCGCATCAGTGCGCAATTGAAACGATTTGATCAATCACGAACGTATCTGAATGCATATAAGGATCAATTGTCATTCACAATGGAGCGTAAATTAAGTGCTCTAAACTTGAAGACTACAGATTATCAATCTTTGTTTATGCAAAGTGTTTCAAAGCGCATGCAATCCCATCACTACACATATTCGCGCAACCAGGAAAGACTGGATTCAATTGAACGTTATTTGAAGCGAGATATAGTGGATAAAAGGGCCTTATTGCTGCGTTATAACGAAGGATTAGTGCGAACTACTGGGCGCGCTGTTACCTTGAATAAACTTGCATTTAACGATATAATTAAGACATTAGATCTCTTAAGTCCTTTGAAAATAATGATGCGTGGTTACGCTCTTGTTTATCACGAGGATCAACTTGTAAAGAGTGTCAAATCCGTTGAAGTGGGCGATGAGCTACACTTACGCATGAAAGACGGAACTGTCGTAACGACAGTAGAGAAGAGGGTAAATGATGATGAACTTTGATGAAGCGATGAAACGCTTAACGCAAATTGCGGATGAATTGGAAAAAGATGATTTGCCTTTGGATGATGCAATTAAATTATTTGAAGAAGGACTCGAGCTTTCTGCTCAGTGCCAAAAACAACTCAAGGGTTATGAAGACAAAGTCAGTGACCTAGTTAAGAAACACTCGGGAGAAGAAGCACAATGATCCATCAACTCAGTGATGCACTTAAAAGTGCAGTAGACCAGAAGCCACTTGTATTTGAAAGTATGGCGTATTCACTTTTATCGGATGGTAAACGCATTCGTCCGATGATGTTATTGAGTTTGTTGAGTGATTTGGGTGGTGATTATACTAAAGGAATTGATGCGGCAGTTGCACTTGAAATGGTGCACACTTACTCATTAGTTCATGATGATTTACCAGCAATGGATAATGATGACTATCGTCGTCACCGTTTAACGAATCATAAAGTCTATGGTGAGGGAATCGCAATTCTTGCGGGCGATGGACTTCTAACTCAAGCATTTATGGAATTGAGTAAAGTAGGTTCTTCAGATTGTATTGAAGTTCTTGCGCGTAATGCAGGTCCTTTAGGGATGATATTAGGACAAGAACTGGATATTAAAGATGAGTTTGACTCTTTAGAAGACTTAACACAATGTTATCTCTTAAAGACAGGATGTCTCTTTGCGGCAGCACTTGAAATGGCTGCTTTAATTGCGGATAGAAAAGATTTACAGGAATCAATGAGAGAATTAGGATATAAGTTAGGCGTTGTCTTTCAATACCAAGATGATATCTTAGAAGCAACTCAGTCCTTTGAAACGCTGGGTAAATCGAGTGACTCTGATACAGATCGTGGTAAGAATACAATTGTTGGATTTTTAGGAATTGATGAAGCTAAAAAAACGAGTGATGCATTGTTTGATGAAATACAAACCTGTGTTGGTGATTATCCTTTACTTAAAGCGATGATTGACTCGATGTTCGTGAGGGCGTTTTAGGAGGTTCTTAAATGTTAAATCTTGATGGTTTTCAATCAAAGTCTTTGAAGGAACTTGAAAAACTCAGTGATGAAATTGCTGTTTTTCTTGCGGATAAAACGGTCTATGATGTGGAAACAATTATGCACAATATCGCTGTACTAGAAACCACGATTGCTTTGCATCGGGTTTTTGATATGTCTAAAGACTCTTTAATATTTGATGATGGTAAGGACAGTCTTGTTCACCAAATATTAACGGGAAGAAGTGAATCATTGAAATTAAGAGCTGCGAATTCTATCTATCTTGATGGATCGCATGCATCCGATGCTTATACAGGCGGTCCGATGGGGGATGGTCTAGGTTTTGGTCTGGGTCATTCTTTAGTGAGTGAAGGGCGTACGATCGTAGTGATGAATGACTTTGCACTGAACTATGGTTCTACCTATGAAGCATTGCTTCAAATATCACGCCTCAATCCTGATTTAACACTTGTGGTCATAGATGAACAAAAATCATTGTTGCGTCATTATAATTCAATGAATGCGGCCATTAAATCTGTTCGTATTTCTAAAACATACACAGAACTAAAAAAAGATATGAAAATTGTCTTGGATTCAAATCCAATTTCCAGACCAATTTTAAGTACCTTAACTTATGTTCGTGATGTGGTGAAGGAAACCGTGATTGAACCGACGATATTCAAACAGTTTGGCATGGACTATCAAGGTCCGATTGATGGACAAAACATCAATGAACTCATGAAGGCGTTTAAGCTCTCGCAAAAGATGAGTGGACCTCATGTGATTCATGTTCAAACGCGTATTCGTGAGAAGAAAAAACGTAAATTGGAATTTCCTGCATTTAAAACGGATTATGAACGTCCGGATAACTATACCGATTATATTCAAACACTCGATAGAGTCTTAGTTAATTACGATGATATTGTGATGGTGAACGATGCCCATATGATGGCCGATCATTTCAAGGAGTTTATGTTTAGATTCCCTGATGCTTATCACACTACATCAGGTTCCGTTGATTTAATGATGTCGATGGTTGCGGGTCTTGTGAAGGATCGCTCTCGCGGTGTTGTTTCACTGACTTCTAAACTTGCTCCTGAGATTATTACGCGTATTGTGACGCATTTTGATCAAAAGAACATTGATTTGCTTATCTTGGTTCGTGATACGGGTCTTGGACTATATGGTGATCCAATGAACCATGGTATTTATGATTTTGTCTTAAGTCTGAATGCACCGCACCTGGACATTTTTATGGCCAAGGATATGCTGGAAGCAGGGTTACTGCTTGAGCGTATGCTGGAAACTAAGGGATTAAGAATTCTTAGAATTCCAAGTGGTGTTGAGGAAGTCGCAATGGATAATTATGATGTCAGTTCAATTTGGGATGAATTAATTCCCGTGAATGATACGAAGAGTGCCGTCATTCTTACCTTTGGGCCTTCGGTTCGTCAATTTGAGCGTAAGATTCGTGTAAATCAGCTTGATATTGCGTTAGTGAACTGTCGCTTAGTGAATCGCATTGATGAGTCTTTGTTGATGAAAATATATGACTTGGGTCTTGATGTGCTTATTTATAATAGTGAAGGGCGTTTTGATGTTTTATCACATGAAGTATTAAAGTACTTAAATGAGAATAAAATGAGCATGAATGTTCGTAGTGTGAATCTTGAATCGGTTGATTTGAATTACGGTTCAAAAGTATTAAAGGATGTGCATAAAATGCATATTGATGATGTTTTAAATTCATTGAAGTGAGAGGACTGGTTTTATGTTGAATCATATCACAATTCATAATTTTGTCTTAATTCGCGATATTCATATCGATCTTTCAGATCGTTTTAATGTGTTCACAGGTGAAACAGGGGCTGGGAAGTCACTGCTTGTGGATGCATTAAATTTTGTCGCTGGTGAGCGCAGTTCATCGAAAATTGTGGGTTTAACGGATTCAAAAGCACGCGTTGAGGTTAGTTTTTCCTTTCCACTGAATCATAAAGTGATGGATAAGCTAAAGGACTTGGATTTATTTGAAGACGATGGTTCTTTAATCATTTCTCGTGAAATGCACCAAGACGGGCGTAATGTCTGTCGCATTAATATGCGTACAGTTACATTATCAATCGTCAGATCACTTCTTGATGGTGTATTGGATGTCCACTCGCAACACGAAACACAGTACTTACTGGATCAAAAGAATCATGGTCTTCTTGTGGATCATTTTGCGAAGTTAAATACGGATTCGTTTAATTTAGCATTTAAAGAATATAAAGAGCGCGATAAAGCGTATCAATCGTTTAAGGAAAGTGAGTTCAATCCCAGTGAGATTGAATTCGCTGTTTTTCAATTGGAAGAAATTAAGAAATTGAATCCAAGTGTTGAGGATTTTGAAACTGTTGAACAGAAAATTAATGAAATGAAGAACTTTGAGAAATTTAAGTCTGTTTATGATCGTGCTCATACGGCACTTAATTACCAACCTGGTATTGTGGGTGCACTTTATGATGTAGTTCATGATATTAAAGAACTTGAAGATCTTGATTTTTATGAACGCTTTAACGATGTTTATCTTCAACTTGAAGATTTGCGCGATGATTTAGGAAGTAGAAATGATGATTTGAGTTTTGATTCTTATGAGTTTGATGCTTTACAGTCCCGTATGGTGGGCTATACTGCTTTGCGTCGTAAGTATGGCAGCATTGATGGCATTGTTGAGAAACAGGAACAATTAGAGTCTCAAATCCATGCTTCGAGTCACTACGATGATTTATTAGAAGATAAGCGTCTTGAACGAGAAGCGGCTTATGGTCTTGTGTATAAGGAAGCTGAGAGTTTAAGAACTAAGCGTCTTAAGGCTGCAAAGAAACTTGAATCACTAGTACTGGATCAGTTGCATGATTTAATGCTGGATCAAGCGAAATTTGAAATCAAATTTACTGAAAAAGAACTCGACTCTAAGGGCATTGATGATGTTGTATTTTGTGTCAGCATGAACAAAGGTATGTCACCTGAACCAATGAATCAAGTCGCCAGTGGTGGTGAGTTGAGTCGTTTAATGTTGGGTCTTAAAGTTATCTTTTCTAAAATTTATGGTATTTCTACTTTAGTGTTTGATGAAATTGATACGGGTGTATCGGGTCGTGTTGGAATGATGATGGGCTCGAAGATGAAAGCTTTATCGAAAGAATCTCAGGTGCTTACGATTACTCACTTGCCATCCGTTGCAGCGTGTGCTGATCATCATTACCTTATTTCAAAGGATCATGGTGATTTGGAAACCATCACTTCGGTGGATCTCATTCAAAGTGATGATCGTATTGATCATCTCGCAATGATTATGTCGGGTATTGTGAGTGATGCTTCGCGCAGTGCTGCGAAGGAGTTATTAGGGGAGGGTCAGAGTATTTAATGGCTGCTAGAGTAATATTTCATATTGATATTAATGCTTTTTTTGCTTCTGCTCACCTGATAACAGATGAGTCGTATTTAGGAAAACCCTTAGTTGTGTGTTCGAATCATCGGGGTTCAGTCGTCACGACTGCGTCGTATGAAGCGCGTGCGTTTGGGATTACCTCCGCTATGCCTTTATCGCATGCGAAGAAATTGTGCGATCATTTAGAGGTTGTGGATTTAGACTTTGAATTATATTCTGATTTAAGTGCTCAGTTTATTGATATTGTGAAGTCTTTTGCGCCGAAGGTGCAACAGGCCAGTATTGATGAGTGTTATGTAGATGTAAGTGAAGAGATTTTTAAATATGCTAAACCTTTAGATATGGCGACGGCCATTCAAAGGCGTGTTCTTGAAGAATTGAAGTTACCTTTGTCGATTGGGGTTGCGCCTAATAAATTTCTTGCGAAGATGGCATCGGACATGATGAAGCCCAATGGGATCACTATTTTAAGAATTCGTGATGTTGAAGAAAAACTATGGCCTCTTGATATAGCAGAGATGCACGGTATTGGTAAGAAGACAGTACCTCGATTGAGGGCTGTTGGTATTAACTCTATTAAGGATCTTGCGCTGTCTGATCCCAACGCTTTGCGTCCTATTTTAGGAATGTCGAGTGAATTGTTCGTGGATAAGGCTAATGGTCTTGATGCATCTGAAATGGATTATGATACAACCCGTAAATCACTGGGTCAATCAAAAACATTTCAAACATCGCTTCATGAACTTGATGAAATCAGGGCGGCAATTCGCCATGAGATTAATGAAGTTGAGCGTAGAATGAAAGCGTCTGATTTAGTAGGTCGAACAATTCAATTCTCTGTGCGTTTAGAGGACTATAAAACGGCTGTGCGCTCGATTACACTGGATCGATACATTGATAGTGCCGATGTGATGTTTGAGCGTGTCATGGCGATGTATGATGAATTTGATGGTCTTGGTGGAATTGATTTCGTATCAGTTACCATGAGTAACCTAGTCTA
>JAAYNU010000168.1 GCA_012520695.1 Erysipelothrix sp. | reverse complement strand
CAACTACAACTGCTAAACCGATTAAGTATTGCATAATGTACACCTCCATGTGTTAACTAAATAGTACACCGTGTGCTGTGTAAAGTCAATCTCACTACACTGAATATATAGGTATAAAAAGAACAGAAGTTAAATAACTCCTGCTCTATTAGCGACCAGATTCTTTGAGTTCACGTTGAACATCACGTTTCATACTGCGTTCTTTTTCTACTTGGCGTTTGTCGTAAAGGTGTTTCCCTTTCGCCATCGCAATTTCAAGTTTCGCACGCCCCTTTGAGAGGTGCATCGCAAGCGGAACAATTGTATAGCCTTGTTGCTGCATTGCTTTGTGTAGCTTTGCGATTTCGTGTCGATGCAATAAGAGCTTACGCTCACGTGTTTCGTCATGATTAAATTGATTGCCTTGTTCATACTGAGCAATGTGCATTCCTTTTACGAATGCCTCATTGTCAATAATAGTAATGTAAGCATCCTTAAGTTGTACTTTGCCTTGTCGAATTGATTTGATCTCTGTTCCCACAAGAACAAGACCTGCCTCAAAACGATCTTCGATGAAATAATCGTGAAACGCTTTACGATTTTTTACGACGACGCTCATACTTTGGACGCCCCTTTCTTCTTTCTCGAATAATTTCGAAATTCACAACCCAGTCAAGTTCATCAACTGAGACTAATTTAACATTTAATTTTTGCCCTACCGCATATTCCTTCTTGGTTCTTTCACCAATCATTTTTTGCGATGTTGCGTGGAAGGTATAATAATCATCGCGCATCGTGCGTACATGAATCATTCCCTCTATTGTATTGGGTAACTCCACAAACATTCCAAAGTTGGATACACCTGAAATATAAGCGATGAATTTCTCACCAACCTTATCTTTCATAAACTGTGCTTTCTTAACTTTTTCCACGAAGCGCTCTGCTTCAAGAATGGAACGTTCTTTAGAAGATACGTGTTCTCCCGCTTCAACAGCGAATTCCATATCTGCTTCTCGAACCGTCTCTTTAACCTTCTTAGAATATTGTTTCAATCTCTGATGCAACATCAAGTCAGGGTATCGACGAATCGGTGATGTAAAATGCGCATAGTCTTCAAGTGCTAAACCAAAGTGACCAATTGCCTCTGGGCTATAACGAGCCTTGCTCATTGAGCGAAGCATTAAGCGCGATACAACAGGGTACTGTGGTTTATTCATAAAGTAATCCAGAGCTTCTTGAAGAAGTTTTGGTTTGACTGCATCAAGGCTCCCCTTTAATCGGTAACCAAGGATTCTTAGTGTATGGGATAAATCTTGCATTTTTTCTTTTGTAGGATGTTCATGCACTCGGTATAGAACAGGGATATTATCCTTCTTCGTTTTACGAGCCACAACCTCATTCGCACAAACCATGAAGGCTTCAATCATTTCTTCTGCTTCACCGCTTTGGCGTTTGAATACATCGAGTACTTTACCATTATGATCAATGATGAATTGACTCTCATCGGAATCGAATCCGATTGATCCTGCTTCTTCGCGTTTATGTTTCAAACGTGCTGCGCAGTCTCTCATCATATCAATCATTTCTTGTACTTCACCGAAATCATTGTCTTCGTTTACTTCACGATAGGACATTCGGCGCTTTGAGTTGATGATTGATTCATAAACATGATAGTCCATCACTTCTCCTGCAAAGTCTAAATCAATTTGTGCCGTCATGGTGAGACGATCAACATTGGGATGCAATGAACAAATTCCGTTTGATAGTTCTTTAGGTAGCATTGGGACAACGCGGTCTACTGTATACACTGAGCTTGTGCGCTCAAATGCGCTCAGATCAATCGCACTGCCTTTGGGTACATAGTGTGATACGTCCGCAATATGTACATAGAGACGATATCCATTTGATTTTGATTCCATATAGATAGCATCATCTAAATCCTTCGCATCTTCACCATCAATGGTAATGACGTATTGATCACGGTGATCTACGCGTCCTTTAATATCAGATTCATCGACAGTATCAGGAACCTTCTTCACTTCTTCTAATACCTCATCGTTAAATTCAAGATCGATGCCATAAACATAGAGTACTGAGAGTACGTCCATGCCTGGTTCATCTGCTTGTCCTAAGATTGAGACTAATTCCACATCCAGTGAATCTCCAAACTCTGTGATTTTACCAATCACGCGGTCTCCTTCAACAGGTTTTAAACTGCCTTGGAAGAAGTTAATTGGGTGAAGGATTTTTCTATCGTATGCAACGAATGTTTTGTTTTCAATTGTACCGAGAAGAAACTCGCGGTTGTGTTTGACTGTGCCAATCACGACGCCGTATTTCTTTTCTCCATTTTTGATTTCAATGAGTACATCATCAAGGTCGAGTGCACCATTGAAATCTTTTGAACCAATATAGTACGAGTCTTCAGTAGTCTCCACAAATGCGAAGGTACCGCGAACCGCTCTGAATGATCCAATTTCATATTTCTTATGATCTATAAAGTATAAAAGGCCAGCCACCTCTGCGATTGTTCCATCCAAGAGCAATTCAGACAATGTTGCCTTGGATTCTTTCGCACTCAAAGAAAGCGCCGTGTCGAAGATCTCTATCCACTCTTCAGACGCTTTTGGTATTTCTTGTGATTCAAATAATGTTTGAATCTTTTTAATTAAGTCTTGATTTATCATCGATGAAAATAAAAACCGCTTAAGCGGTCTGTAATTTAAGTGTAACTAGCACTAAGACGATGAATAAAACTCCAACGATTAATGTTAAGTTTGAAATGACTTTTTCAGCTCCGCGTTCTTTCGCGTTTGAGAATAAATCTAATCCAGAACTTCCCGAGAATGCTCCCGTGAATCCTTCTGATTTTCCACTTTGTAATAGAGATAAAATAATGAGTACCGCTGAGGTAATTAATAAAAGAACTTTTTCCATATTATCCAACCTTTTCTAATCTATCAATATTCTAACAAAATCCGTGTCTAAATACAATACAAGCCACTATTATATATCGTAGACGAATTCCAAAATATCGCGTGGTTGGCATTTCAGTTCCGTACAAATAGAATTAAGGGTCGTGAAGCGAATTGCTTTCACCCTTGAGTTCTTCAATTTAGACAAATTTACCTCTGATAAACCTGTTTTCTCTGAAAGTTCCTTTAGACTCATTTTACGGTCCGCCATTACGCGGTCTAATCTTACTATAATCATGAATTATTGCCCCCTTTTCACAATCATACAACGCTTATCGTTAAATATCTAACGTTTACACTTGTGAAGTGTTGTACAATCGAATTGTTTAGCGAAATTGATTGAGACTGTGCTCTCATTTCATTATGATATTTACACAGGGAGGGTATCATGAAAACAATCACAATACTAAAAAGAGATAACCAAAAAGCCGAGTTCAATGGAGAGAAGATCGCGGTCGCCGTTAAAAAAGGATTTGACTCTCTAGAAAACCATAAATATACAGGCGATGACGTCAATAAAGTCTATACAGAGGTGCTTCATCAAATTGAAAAAATAGCTACCACCGAGGACTTCATCTCAATCGAGCATATTCAAGACCTAATTGAGCGTGAACTCCTAAGACAAAATTATATCGACGTTTACGAGTCATTTACCTCATATCGTAACCGAAGAAATGAGTCTCGTAAAATATTCATTTCCAAACAACATAAATTCCTCAAAGCAATCGAGAAGCTGAACCAAAAAGAAGCGCTCGATGAAGATGCGAAACGAGAAAATGCAAATGTTGATGGCAACAGCCCAATGGGTATGATGTTGCAATTTGGATCCACCGTTTCGAAAGAATTTGCGAAAGCATACCAAATGGGACAAAGCTTCTATGAAGCCCATGACTCAGGTCAAATTCATATTCATGATATGGATTTCTTACCCATGGGAACAACGACATGTAATCAAATCAACCTCGAACAATTATTCGAGAATGGTTTCTCTACAGGTCACGGTCACTTAAGAAAACCTAAGGACATCATTAGTTATGCAGCTCTTGCAGCGATCGCAGTTCAATCCAACCAAAATGATCAACATGGTGGTCAAAGTATCCCAGCGTTTGATTATTATATGGCACCGGGTGTCTTGCTGACATTTAAAAAGCAGTTCAAACAAAGATTATATGACTTCTTAGAAGTTGCCGGTCAACTTGAGAGTGTAAACTTTGATAAATTCATCAAACTCATCGATAAACAAACATCAATCACACTTGATATTAATGAGTTCAAAGCACTCTACAAAAATAACGAAGAAATCGATCGCGTTCTCGACATCGCTTATGATAAAGCAGTACGCGTTACTGACCGCATTACCTTCCAAGCAATGGAAGCATTCATCCATAATTTAAATACAATGCACTCTCGTGCAGGTGCTCAAGTTCCTTTCAGTTCAATTAACTTTGGTACTGATGTAACGCCTGAAGGCCGTATGGTTCTTGAAAACTATTTAAAAGCGCTTGATAAAGGTTTAGGTAAGGGTGAAACTCCAATCTTCCCTATCTCCATCTTCAAGGTTAAAGAAGGCGTTAACTACTTCCCAGAAGATCCGAACTATGATCTATTTAAGTTATCCATCAAGGTATCCGCAAAACGTCTATTCCCTAACTTCTCATTCATCGACTCTCCTTTCAATAAGGAATTCTATAAAGAAGGAAATTACGGAACTGAAGTAACGTACATGGGTTGTCGTACACGAGTTATGTCTGATATCAACGATCCTGAGAATCAAGAAGTTCTTGGACGTGGTAACTTAAGTTTTACTTCCATTAACTTAGTAAGACTTGGAATCAAACATGGTATCATCAACAATGAAAAAGCGGATATGGAAGGATTCTACCATGAACTGGATCACTTAATGACACTTGTTAAGGACCAACTCTTGGAGCGCTATGAAATTCAGTGTTCAAAATCTGTTTCTAATTTTAAGTTCTTACTTGGTGAAGGTGTTTGGAAGAATTCAAAATCACTTAAACCAAAAGACTCACTTCATAAGGTTCTTAAGCATGGTTCGCTTGCCTTTGGATTCATTGGTCTTGCGGAATGTTTAAAAGCACTGACTGGTAAACACCACGGTGAAAGTGAAGCATCTCAAGCTCTTGGATTAGAAATCGTAAAACACATGCGTGATATCAGTGATGAGTACACTGAGGAATACAAACTTAACTTCTCATTAATTGCGACTCCTGCAGAAGGCCTCTCAGGTCGATTTGTAGCGATTGATCGTTCAATCTTTGGCGCAATTGATGACATCACAAACCATGATTTCTATACTAACTCATTCCACGTTCCTGTATACTTTGATATTTCAATTCAGGATAAATTAAGACTTGAAGCGCCATATCATGCTCTCACAAACGGTGGCCATATTTCATACGTCGAACTTGATGGTGATACAACTCAAAACCTCGAAGCCTTTGAGGATGTGGTTCGTATCATGCACGATACTCAAATTGGTTACGGTGCCATTAACCACCCCGTTGATCGTGATCCTGTGTGTGGATATACTGGAATCATTAATGAAACATGTCCTTCATGTGGTCGAAGTGAAGAAGACGGTGATTACGGCTTTGAACGTATCCGTCGTATCACGGGTTATCTTGTAGGAACATTGGACCGCTTTAATAATGCAAAGCGCTCGGAAGAAAATGAGCGCGTAAAACACAGCTTATGAAAATAAGACTTGCTTCCTTTATACATGATTCAATTGTGGATGGTGAAGGGATTCGATCAGTCGTGTTTACACAGGGCTGTCCTCATAATTGCCCGGGTTGCCATAATCAAAAATCAATTCCCTTTGATGGTGGTGATTTAGTTGATGTGGATGAAGTGATCAGTGAGATTCTTGCGGCAAACCTTAAGAAGGTTACCTTCTCAGGTGGTGAGCCTTTCGTTCAAGCGGAACAGCTCTACCATATTGCGCAAGCATTAAAAAAAGAGGGTTACAGTCTTTGGTCTTATACAGGATTCAAAATTGAAGCACTCTTCCGTCACCAAGATCCTTATGTCATGAAGTTCTTAGGTCTTCTCGACATCTTAATCGATGGTCGTTTCTACTTAATGAAAAAAGATTTGTCGATTCTCTTCAGAGGTTCCACCAATCAAAGGATCCTGGATGTTCCTGAATCCCTTAAACAAAACAAGCCCGTTATCTCAACAGATTATGTTGATGAGAAAGAGCTTGATACTGATGATAGAACGAGTGATATCTTCATATAAAACAAAAACGGTGAATTTGATCTTTTGGATTAAATTCACCGTTTTTTTATATTATTCTGAAACGCTTTGTGTTTGTGT
>JAAYNU010000261.1 GCA_012520695.1 Erysipelothrix sp. | reverse complement strand
TAAGGAGAGTTTCATGACCCGTTACACTCACTCGAGCATTAGGGTTTTGTGGACTTGCCACTACTAATAATTTATCAATCTCAGGAGCAACCGAAGTTGTATAGAAGTTTCTATCTGAATCAAATGCACCTTCTTCATAGTCGAGAAGTATTTCATCAGCAAATAGTTCTAATGATTTCAACGTAACATCATCACTCATTTCACGGATAATATTTACTGTGTAGATGAGGACATTGCCGTCTGTTGGCTCTTGTGATAGTAATTTTACAATGTTATTTCCTGGATTAACCTTAATCTCAATACCACGATCAGCTTCTGCAATCTTAGTATCAGATTGGCCTGTAACGATAATGTCATCACTGAACGGTGTCCCTTGAACCGAAACCACATCGATGGTTGACCCAACCTTCACGACATAGTTTGTCGTACCTCGATGGAAGTTAGGCGTAAAAAACTTAGGATCTTGGGAAATAACATTTCCACCAACTGAGACCGTAATCTGATTTAAGAAGTTATTGTACTTCGCCGCTCTAAAGACATGAATAACATAGTTTCGTGTATCACCATTTTCAGCTGTTACTCTCACAATCACATCATTATTACCCTCTTTAAGGTAACTGTTATTATGAACCGTAACCTTAGCTGTTGGATCTTCTTGCTTGTAGTTCAATACAATATGATCATAAGAGTTAGGTACTTCTACGAAGTATTCCATTTTATCCTTGTTGAAATCAATATCAGTCGTCGGATCCGTAACATTCAGAGAATCAAGATAGTTGTTTGAATTACCATCTCTCATAATTCTAAAGTTAATCGTTCTCAGGTCCCCAAACGGGCTACGAACTTCAAGTTTGAAATCATTTCGTCCAATTGCAAGATCAAATTTATTAATGTCGACCTGGTTATTGAACTTGTCAAAGAGCGTAAGCTCCTGCGATTCATGTCCTTTAACAACAATAAGTCCCACATGATTCAAGTCTTTCGGAACAACTGCTTCATATTGACTGAAGAAGTTATCGAAGTTAGGAGTGAGTTTTGCACCCTGAGCATCAGTCAGACCAATGTCTTTTAAGACAAGTGAATTACTGAGGTTTCGCTTAATATGGAGCTTGTACGTAACAACATCACCATTCTCTGCTTGGACCTTCACTTCGAATAATGTTGTATGGTTTATTAATTCTTGTTCACCCACAACCGATAACAGTTTAGCTTTTGGATCTCTTGGGAATGCCTTCATGACAACACTAGTGATGTCTTCGTGGACACCTACTTCATATTCCAAAATATCTGGTTTAAATTCTGGAATAAACTGAGCATTTTCAATTTGGATATTTGCGAGTTTATTGTCGCGAGAACGAGTATAAGTAATGTTGAATACATAATTCTTAACATTCGTTCCATCTTCAGATGTAACCGTAATTGTGAATGGTGTAACGACACCCTCCTCAAGTTTGATGTCATCTTCATGTGAATAACTCACAACACCCGATAAATCACTGAGCACTAATCTCTTAATCATATTCTTGTTAAAGTGAGTTGCATCACTTCCAAATTCGAGGTCATATTCATAAGTGTAAGAACTGAATCGCTTATTGAGCGTTCCCTTATCAAACTCTAGAGTCTCAATGATTGCCTCCGAACTAGATTCCCTAATGATATTTATTCGATAGGTCTCTGATGTAAATCCGTCAACCGCTGTTACACGAACTTCATATACATTAGGTACTGCTCCTGTAAGAAGGTTTAACGACCCCGTTAATTCCACGCTCTTTTGAGCACTCGAATCACTTGTCTTGTAGACAATCTCATTAGCATGAATGATTGACTTACTATTAGGAACTACTAAGTCATATGTAAATACATGCGAATCAAAGTTTTGTTTCAACTCGTATCCAACAACCGATAGTTCATCTAAATAAGCATTATTCGTGTCACTCTTAACAACAGTGATTGTGTAATCTTTCTTTTCACCATTCTCTGCTGTAACTGTAATTACGCGTGTAGATTCACCTACGTCAACGATTTTTCTATCATTACCACTCACAGTTGCGTTTCGATCTTCAGTAGTAACACCAAAGGACAGCGTTGTAGTTGTAGTATCAACATTTAATTTATACTCATTCTCACTGTAAATGAAGTTAGGAGCTAACCCACCCGCAGATGGAATGATATTCGTAAGACTGTTATTGCTAGAAGCAGGTCGATTTAGATTGATTATGTACGTGTTCTTAAGTCCGGAATCACTTGTAACAACATACTCGATCTTATTCGTACCTACTGTAATTGGAATTCGATGCGTTCCACTTACGCCCTCAACATTACTGGATAGCACTAGATTAATTGCTTCT
>JAAYNU010000167.1 GCA_012520695.1 Erysipelothrix sp. | reverse complement strand
GGCCCAATTGAAACAGAAGCAACACGTCCTATCGAACGCATAGCACCCGGTGTTATGACACGTCAATCCGTATATCAACCGCTTCATACCGGAATTAAAATGATTGATGCCATGGTTCCCATTGGTAAAGGTCAGCGCGAGCTCCTCATTGGAGACCGCCAAACAGGAAAAACAAGCATTGCACTGAATGCGATTATCAACCAAAAAGGACAAAACGTAAAATGCGTTTATGTTGCGATTGGTCAAAAAGCATCCACAGTAGCAATGGTAGTCGATAAGCTTAAGGAACACGGAGCACTTGATTATACGCTTATTGTTTCAAGTACTGCGTCCGAACAAGCGCCCCTACAATACATTGCACCCTATGCAGGTGTTGCGATGGCAGAGTACTGGATGGATCAAGGAGACGATGTATTAATTGTCTACGATGATTTATCGAAACATGCGGTAGCTTACCGTACGATTTCACTTCTCTTACGCCGTCCGGCAGGTCGTGAAGCGTATCCAGGAGATGTTTTCTATCTTCACTCACGTCTCTTAGAACGAAGTGCAAAATTAAACTCTAATTACGGTGGTGGGTCCATGACTGCACTCCCTATTATTGAAACTCAAGCAGGAGATATCTCTGCTTATATTCCAACCAACGTTATTTCGATCACCGATGGTCAGTTATTCTTGAACCTTGATGCCTTTAACTCAGGACAACGTCCTGCAGTTGACTCAGGGATGTCGGTTTCTCGTGTCGGATCTGCTGCTCAAACATCAGCAATGAAACATGTTTCTTCATCATTGAAATTAGAACTTGCGACATACCATGAACTCTTGTCGTTTGCGCAGTTCAGTTCTGATGTGGATGCATCAACGCAATTTGCGATTGATCATGGACATCGTTTGATGGCACTGTTGAAACAAGGATCTGTTTCAAAGATGGCCCATGAACTAATGATTCTTTCAATGTTCATGAACAAATACGGTTATTTAGATCAATTAAAAGTTGAAGATGTCTTAAGCTTTGAACGCCACATGCATTCTGTGTTCGAATTAGAACACGAATCCATTCTTGAGCGATTACGAGAGTCCTACACATTTGATGATGCATTGATTGCGGATATCAAAGTAGTTATGGATGATTTGGTGCGTGGGTACCATGGCTAGTACGTCCAAAATAAAAAGTAGAATGAAAACAATTCAATCAACGCAAAAGATTACCTCTGCGATGAAACTTGTGTCCTTGTCGAAACTTCAAGGATATAAAGGGCGCAGTGCTCAGTTTGAAGTGTACAACGACGCGGTCGTTAAGAGCAGTGAGCGCTTCATTGAATTTGTGGAAGATACAGTTGAGCGTCCCAGTCTTTATTTGGTATTTATGCCAGACCTTGGACTGTGTTCAGCGTATTCCAATGGTTTATTGAGAGAACTCAATACTGTGTTGAATCCCGAGGATTCAGTTATTTCAGTGGGTTCACAAAACTATGATAAAGTTCAGCCAATAAATCGCTTGATGAATTCGGAGCAATTTAAAGTCTCTGATATTCTTGATTTATTGGTCGATCGTCTTGACACACATCGCATTGTCGCAATTATTGGTGATTATCATAGAGGCATGAATTTAGAATTCGAAGCGCATGTTCTTAAAACACGCGCTCTCGAAGGAAGAGATGATGTCATTTATGAGCCGGACTTTGAGTCCAATGCTTTAATGCTTGTAAGACAATCATTAATGAGTTTTATTCAAAATGCATTTTTAATTTCCAAGGTGAGTGAGCACACGACTCGTCGTATTGCCATGGAAAAAGCTACTGATAGTGCTCAAGATATGTTAGATGAATTGGGTCGAAGATACAATCGACTACGTCAAGAGGCAATTACTCAGGAAATCTCTGAAATTGTTTCTGGAATGGAGGAAATGTAAATGCAAGGAATCGTCGTACAAATAGTAGGTCCGGTTGTGGATGTTCGTTTCAAATCTGAAACGATGCCAAAGCTTTATAATGCACTTGTTGTTGAGGATGGAGATATCCATGTCACTTTAGAAGTGTCTCAACACGTTGGAAATGATTTAGTGCGCTGTATTGCGATGGGTGCTACTGAGGGATTAAGCCGTGGTTTAAAAGTTACTGACTTAGGAACTGCGATTAAGGTTCCGGTTGGTAAGGCAGTTCTTGGCCGCATGTTTAACGTTCTCGGAGAACCTATTGATGAGATGCCATTTGATAAAGAAGGCGTATCATTTCATGAGATTCACCGTGAAGCTCCTTTATTCAAGGATCAAAAAACTACAAATACTGTATTAGAAACAGGAATTAAGGTTATTGATTTACTATGCCCTTATCCAGAGGGTGGTAAGATTGGGCTTTTCGGAGGAGCGGGAGTTGGTAAAACGGTCCTCATGCAAGAATTAATTCATAATATTGCGATCGAACACTCAGGTCTGTCCGTTGTGGCAGGTGTTGGTGAGCGTACTCGTGAAGGAAATGACTTGTATCATGAAATGAAGGATGCGAATGTTTTAGAGAACACGGTTCTTGTTTATGGTCAAATGAATGAGTCACCAGGTGCACGTATGCGCGTTGCTCTTAGTGCTTTAACAATGGCTGAGAGTTTCCGTGATGAAAGTCACCAGGATGTTCTTCTGTTCATTGATAATATTTTCCGATTCACACAAGCAGGATCTGAAGTATCAGCCTTATTAGGTCGTATGCCATCGGCTGTTGGGTATCAACCAACACTTGCGACTGAGATGGGACAACTACAAGAACGTATTACGTCTACTACTGCTGGTTCAATCACATCGATTCAAGCAATCTATGTGCCAGCAGATGACTTAACAGACCCTGCAGCAGCAATTACCTTTACTCACCTTGATGCGAAAACAGTTTTAGATCGTAACATTGCGGCTTTAGGTATTTACCCAGCGGTTGATCCACTGGAATCAAGTTCAAACTTATTAAGTGAAGATGTTGTGGGAAGTGAGCACGTTGCTATTGCTCAAGGTGTTCAACAAATCCTTCAACGCTATAAAGATTTACAGGATATCATCGCAATCCTGGGAATGGATGAGTTGAGTGATGATGACAAGCGTGCTGTTAACCGTGCGCGTCGTGTTCGTAACTTCTTATCGCAACCCTTCTTTGTCGCTGAAACATTCAGTGGTATTGCGGGATCATATGTTCCGATTGAGGATACATTACGAAGCTTTAAAGCTATTCTTGATGGTGAAGTTGATCATGTACCGGAACAAGCATTCTTGTTCTGTGCAACAATTGATGATGTCTTGAAGAAAGCTGAAGGCATGGTCTAGTGTTTACCTTAAATGTTGTATTGCCCAGTGGTCTTTATCTTACGGAATCCGTGGATTCGATTACGCTGCCCACAATTGATGGACAGCGAACACTTTTGCCGAATCATATGGCAACGGTGTTACCCATCGAGACTGGAGTTATGTATTTAAAGCATCAGGGTCAGATTACCCATTACTATGTTTCACAGGGTGCTTTCACGTTTGAGGACAATACTGGGACCTTAATGGCCCAAGTAGTGGAAAATGAAGCAGACATTGATTTCAACAGGGCCCAAAGGGCTAAAGAACGCGCCCAGGAGCGACTGGACGACTACGAGCACACCATTGATATGGTGCGTGCTGAAGCCGCCCTTAAACGTGCGCTGATGCGCTTGAGGTTAAAGGATTAAAATGAAAAAGAGAAAATTGTCCATCCCTAAATTTATTGCCTTAGGTTTTGCGACTACAATTTTAACGGGGACATTATTACTGATGTTACCCATTGCGTCCCAATCCGGTGAAATTACACCCTTTGTGGACGCACTTTTTACTGCTACGTCTGCTGTGTGTGTTACGGGTCAAGTTACCCTGAACACCGCAGCGCACTGGACCTATTTTGGGAAGACAATCATTATCTTATTGATTGAGGTGGGTGGTTTAGGATTTATGGCCATTATTGTTTTAATGTTCTTATTTATGAAGCGTAAGATGAGTCTTCACCAGCGTCGTGTTGTTGCGGATGTCATTAATGCGGATAGTTTGTCAGATGGACAAGCACTCATTCGATATTTAATTCGTTTCTCTTTATCAGTTCAAGCGATTGGTGCGCTGATTCTATCCATTGATTTTATTCCGCGATATGGATTCTTGAAAGGACTTTACTTTTCATTTTTCCATGCAATCTCTGCATTTTGTAATGCGGGATTTGATTTGTTTGGGAACAGTCTTGAAGGATTCACAGAAAATCCTTTTGTCCTTATGACCATTGCTTCATTAATTTTCTTTGGTGGCTTGGGATTTATTGTATGGCGTGATGTTTTGACATTCAGAAAGAATCGAAAATTATTACTGCATACGCGATTAACTTTATATACTACATTTTCAATTTTATTAGTTTCAATCGTTCTACTGGGGATCAGTGAATACCAACACGGTACTTTCGCTCATCTTCCGTGGTATCATCAAATCTTTAATACAATCTTCATGGCTGTAACGCCGCGAACTGCGGGTTATGCGAACGTGAACTATGCGATGGTATCGCCATTAGCGATTTTCTTAACACTAATCCTGATGTTCATTGGTGCTTCATCTGGTTCTACGGGTGGTGGTATCAAGGTTACGACGGTTGCGAGTATTGCTTTATACATTCGTTCTAAATTTACGGAGCGCGATGTATCGTTTTATAAGCGATCGATTCCAAAGAATAAGATTGTGAAGTCAATCATGATTCTTGGATTTGGTATTTCAATGGTCGTTGTGGCTTCAATTATCTTATTACTGACGGAAACAATTCCTGAAGGCTTTGGTATTGAATATATTCTGATGGAAGTCATCTCTTGTTTTGGTACTGTCGGGCTCACAATGGGTCTCACGCCAAACTTAACGATGATTGGGAAATTAGTGTTGATTGTGGTTATGTTTGCGGGTCGTATTGGACTGCTCACATTCTTTATGAGTGTTGGGGGCCATGAGCGTGCGCTTGAACCAAGTATTCGTTATCCAGAAGGAAACATACTTGTAGGTTAGGGAGACTAATATGAAAAATAAAACAGTTGCGATTTTAGGATTAGGCTTGTTTGGGGCTTCGGTTGCGAAGACACTAGCAAATCAAGAAGTTGAAGTCATTGCCATGGATAAGAACATGGAGCGTGTTGAAGAAGTGATGGATCATGTTGAACAAGCGGTTCAAGGTGACTTCACGAAATATGATCAACTTGTTTCAGCAGGAGTTGATGCAGCGGACGTTGCGATTATTGCTTCAGGTGAGCGCCTTGAGACATCCATCATGGGTGTTTTAAACCTTAAGAAATTGGGGGTAGCCGAAGTGATTGTGAAGACAAAAAATAAGGACTATCTAGAGGTATTATGAAAAGTTGGGGCTGACCGAGTGTTATTGCCTGAAGTTGAAAGTGGTATGCGCCTTGCGAATGAGCTTGCGGAACACAGCATCATTGATTCATTTCAAATTGATGATAACTACAACATCGTAGAAATT
>JAAYNU010000166.1 GCA_012520695.1 Erysipelothrix sp. | reverse complement strand
GATGATTTGCGTAAAGAGTTTGTGGCTTTGAATGATGATTTAGTTGAAGTGGGTGGTCGTGCTCAGTTTATTTCTGCGATTACAAATCCTACAACGCGTGTTGTGAATAATATTTCGTATCTCTTAATGGGGCTTAGTGGCGCATTTGTTGTTCAGAAATATGGCTTGTCGGTTGGTTTCTTGATGAGTTTTATTTCGTATTCGATGTTATTCTCAAAACCATTCAATGAGGTTAGTGCTGTGCTTGCGCAAGTAAGTGCGGGGCGTGCGAGTTATGATCGCATTCAGGCAATCTTGAATGTTCCTAAAGAACCGAACAACAAAAATAAAGTAGTATTGGAAGGTTCTCACTTAAAGTTTGAGAACGTTAATTTCTCTTATACTAAAGGGGTTGAATTGATTCAGGATTTAAATCTTGATATTGCGCCATTGTCTAAAGTTGCGATTGTGGGGCCTACCGGTAGTGGTAAGTCGACGCTGATTAATCTGTTGATGCGTTTTGTGGATGCGGATTCCGGTGTGATCTCTATTGATGGTATCAATGTGGATTCGATTTCACGATCGTCTGTTCGGGGTATCATGGGTATTGTGTTACAGGATCCGTGGTTGTTTGATGGAACTGTATTTGATAATATTGCATATGGTAAAGTTGATGCTTCCGAGGAAGATGTCTATGAAGCGGCGCGTCTTGCGGGGTGTTATGACTTTATTGTGAGTCTTGATCATGGATTTGAGACACATGTTTCGAGTTCTAATATTAGTTTAGGTCATCGTCAGATGATCACCATCGCAAGATGTCTGGTTGCGGAAAACCCTATATTAATTTTAGATGAAGCGACGAGTAGTATTGATAGTTTATCTGAGAAGCACATTCAATCTGTTTTTTCGGATATTATGGTATCTCATACGAGTTTCTTTGTGGCGCATCGACTTTCGAGTGTTACGGATTCTGATTTAATATTGGTTATGCGTGATGGGCGTTTGGTTGAAAAAGGGTCGCACACTGAATTAATGGCTTTGAATGGCTTCTATAGTGAGTTATTTATGAGTCAGTTCTAGTGTGAACTTATGTGAGATTTGTATGAATTTCTACATTGTTTAGTGATATTATGGTATTATTTTAAGTAGTCATGAGAAGTTTTTGTTTCATGAATCTAGGATTAAGAATCGAGGAGGTTTTTATGCCACTTACCTTATTTACATTTCAGTTTATTCTCCGTGCTTTACAAATCATTATTGATTTCGTAATTTTATGGATTGTGATTTATTATGTGCTTCGTATCGTGCGTAATAATTCAAGAACTGTCCAAATATTCAAAGGAATTATTTTAGTTATCGCATTATGGTACGTTGCGAGTGTAATGAAGTTATTGACGACAAAAGCACTATTGGATTATGTAATTCAATATGCGTTCTTAGTTGTAATCATTATATTCCAACCAGAAATTCGTGGGATGTTGGAGCGATTGGGGCAGACATCTGTTTTCTCTGCGCTTCATTCTCTTTCAGGAAATGAGAAGGAACAACTTGTAGATGAATTAGTTGAAGCTACTGTTGATCTTTCGAAGCGTCGCGTTGGGGCGCTTATTTCTATTGAGCAGGGTCATTCACTATCGGACTATGTTAAGACAGGAACGCCGATTAATTCATCGGTTACTTCTGAACTCTTAAGTTCGATCTTCGTGACTTCGACGCCACTCCATGATGGTGCTGTAATTATCCAAGGAGACCGCATCGCATGTGCGTCTGCGTATTTCCCACCTACAAACATTGATTTACCGACATCATATGGTGCGCGTCACCG
>JAAYNU010000165.1 GCA_012520695.1 Erysipelothrix sp. | reverse complement strand
TATCTTTTTCTATTGACCTTCTTAAATAACAGAATCGAAATAGTTTAACACTCTTTAAATTTATTTTAGACTTTTAATAAACGATTCTAGTGTTTCTACGCTCACACCGTCATAGTTCCCAGCTTCACTATAAGCATAGCTCACATCTTTTGAAACAGTCGTTGGGTCTGTATACCAGCCCTTAAATGAAGCATGTAATTGTGTGACACCCGTTGATTCAATCAGTGTTTTCGCATTACCTTCGTTGACGCCACTTCCCAATAAAAGTTGGATCTTATCACCGTATGTATCGTTAAGATGTTTTAGGAGAGGTAAAGAATCAATCGCCTTATCTTTAAGACCAGATGTGAGTACACGATCAACACCACACTGAATTAATGTTTCAAGTGCTTTATCTGCATCGGGAGTCACATCAAAGGCTCGGTGGAATACTGCTTCACGATCCGATGCATGGCATAACTCAACCATCTTTCGTGTCTGTGTTTCATCTACGGTACTGTCTGCATTTAAAAAACCAAACACGAGACCATCACTCCCCGCTTCAATACTGTACTCCGCATCTCTAAACATCGTCTCAATTTCGACACTGTTGTAGTGGAAACCACCACCACGAGGTCTAATCATCGAAATAATAGGTAGGGGCATCTTTTCTTTAGCTAGCATCACGGTCGCTATAGACGGCGTTAGGCCGCCCATATGAACTCCGTTATTTAACTCGATGCGATCTGCACCACCTTCATAGGATCGAATGCAATCCTCTACACTTCCTGCACATGTTTCCACTAATATTTTACTCATGATATTTCTCCTCCTATCATTGTCTTAGGATCAAGGATCCGATCTAAGACTGCGACGTCAATAAGTTTATGATCGAGCACAACTTCTCTGAGTGATTTAGATTGACTCATCGCTTCACTCGCAATCGAGGAAACGGTGTCATATCCTAAACTCGCGATGAGTGCTGTCGCACCCGCAAGTGAATGTTCCACTAGTTGAGAACAAACAGATTCGTTGACCCTTAAGCCGTCGATTGCTGATGACTTAAGTGTATCACATGCCCTTGTTAATATCTCCAATGAGGAAAAGAGGTTCTTGAATAAAACGGGTTCAAAAACATTCAGCTCCATTTGACCTGCTTCAACTGCCATTGAAATCGTTGCATCGTTTCCAATGACATCGAAACATACTTGATTCACAACTTCGATGATTACAGGGTTGACCTTTCCGGGCATAATTGAAGACCCGGGTTGTCTTTGGGGTAATGTGATTTCACTCATTCCAGCACGAGGACCTGAAGCCATTAATCGAAGATCATTACAAATTCGCGATAGAGACAAACTAAAGTTTTTCAATACGGAATGAATGTTTGCGAATACATCAATGTGTCGCGTTCCATCCACCAAGTCCGAAGCAGACTCAAAGTCATACCCACTGATTTGGCTGAATCTTTTGACCGCGAGCTCACGATAACCGTTAACTGCATTGATTTCTGTTCCAATAGCTGTTGCACCTAAATTGATACTCAAAAGCTCCTCTTTCGCTTGATTGAGTCTTTTGATATCTCGTCCAATCGCAGTCCCATAAGCTTTGAAAATTTGTCCGAAAGAGATAAAGACAGCATCTTGTAAATGCGTTCTCCCCACCTTAATAACATCCTTTGTTTCTTTTGCTTTGGCCACAAAACTCATTTGAAGATCCTTCATTGCTACTTCTAACGCCTCAAGGAGTTCAAGCGCCACAAGTTTTCCCGCAGTCGGAATAACATCATTGGTTGATTGTCCGCGGTTTACGTGATCATTTGGATGCACTTTTGTATACTCACCTAAATTACCGCCCATTGATTTTTCTGCAATGTTTGCGATAACTTCATTTACATTCATGTTCATTGAAGTACCAGCTCCACCTTGAATTGAATCCGTAATAAATTGATCACTGTATTGACCCGCAATAATATCATCACACGCCAACACAATCGCTTTACTAACATCTCCATTCATGTTCCTAACATCACAGTTTGCGATGGCACACGCTTTTTTAAGTTTCACCAATGCTACAATCATTTTAGGGTGAACTGTTTCACCCGTAATATTAAAGTTCATTTGTGCTCTCACCGACTGAGCTCCATAATACGCATCATTTGGAACTTCGATGAACCCTAATGAATCTTTTTCTAATCTCATATTATCTCCTTCAATCGATACAATGCATTCGCATAAATCTTAGAACTCTTTAATAAATCATTTAAATCAAGCCACTCATCCGGTAAATGAGCAATGCCATTTTGACCCGGGAAACTGGGCCCATATGCAATTATGTTTGGGATTATTTTAGCGTAAGTACCACCAGTTGTTGTGACCGGATCCAATCGCTCGCCCATGATGTCTTCATAGGACGTTGTTAAAGGCTCGATAAAGCGAGAGTTCTTATCATTGATGACTGGATCCCAATTATGAACTAACTCAAGTGCAACTCCCTTCGGTAATGTTGCATTGATAATATCTAT
>JAAYNU010000014.1 GCA_012520695.1 Erysipelothrix sp. | reverse complement strand
AGCGTATACATTGTGGGTGAATCAATTGACCATAAATTGGGTTTACTTACCCATAAATCACTTGATGAGTCTGATGTAATCACTTGATCATTAGAATCTCTAATCTCATAAGAGAGTCTTTGGTTCGAGTTCAAATCTCTACTTAGTTTAGTTGATACTTTAACATTAACCTTATCTTGATATTCATTTTCCAAATTAGGCGTCTCAATACGCGTGCCATATGTTTGTACGTGTACTGGATTAAGAATACTCAGTGATACATTGCGATAGATCCCTGATCCTGAATACCAACGACTGCTGGGTTGTTCGTTCACAACCTTGACGCTGATAACATTCGGACGCGAGTCAAAATATACATAATCCGTAATATCATACTCAAACGGAGTATAGCCATTCGGGTAGTTTCCTACCATGGCACCATTCACAAATACTGTGGAGTCCATATAGACACCTGAAAAATTAATAAGAATTCTAGATCCTTCAAGTGTTTCATCCAGATTAAATGATTTGCGATACCATCCGTGACCACCATTTAAAAGCCCACCCTCGTTTTGAGCAGGTGAGTCATGGTCAAAGTCAAAAAAGATACTCCAGTCATGGGGCAATGTAACTTGCTCCCACAATGAATCATCGTAGTGTTTGTTTGATGGTGATATTAAGTCATCATTCAATGAGAATTTCCAATTGTGATTAAAATCGATAGTGCGAATTCTTTGTGTTAGTTTTTCAGTATTAGTCATAGTTCTCTCCATTCAACTTAATTTATAGATGGGATTCATTAAAAATATGAAACTTGTTTGATGTATGCAATCCCTTACACTCATTATACAATGATTCAGTTGAAAGTAAAGTTTATTACTAAAAGGTTTTATAAATTAGTTAAATCTTTTAGTGATTGCTGATTCCAAACAAAAAACGTCCAAGTAAATTGCTCAGACGCTTTATAGAAATATAGTTTAGTAGCTCAGAATCTTAATCATTGAATGATTTAGTCGTTAAGTACTTTCTTAACTTCGTTAATTACTGCTTCACCGTTCATTGTACCGTATGCACGCATATCGATAACTTCAACTGGTTTACCAGGTAATTGTTTTTGTACGTTGCTCAAGTTAAAACGAACTTGAGGTCCTAGCAAGATGATATCTGCATTAGCACCTACGCGTGTTGCTTCACTGACAGAGTGAGCTGAAACTTCAACTTCATACCCTTGATCAGCAGCTGCTTGTTGCATCTTAGTTACTAAGATACTTGTCGACATTCCTGCCGAACATAATAATACGATTTTTCTCATAATTGTGGCCTCCTATAATACCTACGGACATTATAACAATTAAAACTCAGTTAGTCTATAAGAAAGCGTTAACATTCGTTACTGAAATCCCATAATTTTATGGGGAACGTATGCTTCTTCAAGATAGTCCATATCTTCTTGCGTTAATTTTAAGTCTAATGCCCCAACAAAGTCATCAAGATACTAAATCTTTGTCACCCCAACTACTGGAGATGTGATTCCTTTTTGCCATAACCATGCAACAGCAACTTGAGAACGCGATACCTTATATCGATCCGCAATTTCTTTAACACGATTCACAATCACAATATCACCCTCTTGAGTTGAGTCATATTTATACTTAGCTGTTTTGTCTTCACGTGACCTGCGTGAGGCACTGTCCCAATCTCGTGTAAGACGTCCCGCAGCAAGCGGACTATAGGGAACAAGAGCAACTCCTTGATCTTTACATAAAGGAATCATTTCGCGCTCTTCTTCGCGGTACAATAAATTGTAATGATTTTGCATCAATGAGAACTCAGTCCATCCGTTGTGACGCGCAATCTCTTGCGCCTTCGCAAATTGCCACGCATACATTGATGATGCACCAATGTAATGAACCTTACCACTGCGAACTAAATCATCGAGTGCACGCATTGTTTCCTCAATCGGTGTATCATAATCCCATCTGTGGATATAAAGTATGTCGAGATAATCAACTTGGAGTCTTTCCATTGAAGCTTTCACTTCAGAAAAGATTGCTTTTCGTGAGAGTCCTTTACCATTGGGTCCTTTATGCATTTCACCGTGTACTTTGGTCGCAATCACAATTTCATCGCGATTCGCATATTTTTTGAATGCATTTCCCATCATCTCTTCACTGGTTCCAATGGAATACACATTTGCAGTATCAAAGAAATTAATCCCGAGATCTAAAGCTCGCTTGATGATGGCTTCTGTTTCCTCTTCCCCTAAAACCCAAGAATGAATCCAGCGACTAGCATCACCAAAACTCATACCACCCAGACAAATTCTAGATACATCCAATCCTGTATTGCCTAATTTAACGTATTCCATAGTATTCCTCCTATTTTTTATATTAATATAAAGAAAAATAATCCTATATAAATAGAATTATTTCTTGTAGTATTTACCGGATAATCTTTCATGAACATAATTCATGTCTGAAAGCGGGAAACGAATGCTTAGGGGTGTTCCCTTGATTAAGAACGTCATTTTCCCTTTATTGTATTTGAATGACTTCATATCTGAGATAAGAAATGGATTCTCAAGAAAATAAACAACCTTCTTTCCAAACACCACAATGCGGCGCAGATGAAGATAGGTAACAACAATCATAATTTGACCACCGACTAGAAGTATATTGTTGGTATTCTCATTAATTGGCATTACAATAAGGCCAACGTTAATCCCTGTTACTAAGGCAAGTTCCAATAACGATCTGAAGTCAAACTTCATCTTCATGTCTGAATCCATGCGTTGTGCTTTTTTGTATTTATTGTAAGTCATTCCGTATAGGACGACAATTACGATTCGAATAAAAATAATAAAGTATGGTTGCACTGATCTGTTCCCTCGATTTCTAATATACAAGAATTGTACCATGGTATGAGCATAAAAAAAAGAGCCGAAGCTCTTATTGAATGCGTTTGTGAATATCGATTAGTTCAGCAGCAATTATTTTTAAGAGCTCTGCACTCATCATTTGGTCTTCTGCGTGGATTAACAGTAAGTTAACTGCTGTAGCTTCACCAGAAGCTTCTTTTTGAATTAATTGAGCATGAACACGGTGACCCTCAACAAATTGTTCTTCACCCTCAGCCATTAATTGCTCAGCGCGTTCGAAGTCTCCTTCTTTAGCTGCCATGATCGCCTCAACAAAGCATGAGCGAGCCGATCCGTTAAAAGAAATCATTTGAAAACTTAGTAATTCAATACCTTCCATAATGTTATACCTCTTCTTCCATAAATATTATAACAAATACATCTGACATTTAAAAGCGTTTTAGAGTAATTCAAGTAAAACTCATGATAGGCGTATGTTATAATGAATGAAACATGAAGGAGCAACCAAAAAATGTACTTTAAAGACTTATTTCACGGTCACGACACTCATACCGAAGAGCACGAGACTCACACAATTTACTTCAATAAAGACTTCCCGAAGGATGAATATTACAACTTCATCACCCTCAATAAATCAATGGATGATTACGATCTTTTCACCATCATCCAAACTGAACAAGAATACTCACCTCTAAGATTCATTACGAAACAAACTAGTACAAGCGACCTTTTCACATCGCTGAATTTCGAAGTTGAAGAGTATACAATCTATCAGAGTAAAGCGCCCATTCATGCAAAGAAGATTGATAATCTTGAAATCAAAGAGATCAATACCCTACAAAAATTTCAATCATACCGTGATTCCTATACGGATCAAAGAATTGAAGAAAAGTATTTGAAATCTAAAAGAAATCATACTATCGTTGCTGAAATAGAAAATGAAATCGTTGGATCAATGATTCTCCATGAACGCAAAGACTTCCTTGAAATCGATGACCTCTTCGTTTTAGAATCCCACCGAACCCAAGGCATCGCACAGAATCTTCTAGCCTATGCAAGAGATATCAGTCCCGTCCTAAGAACCATTACAGACGGAGACCATCTCCATGCTTCATTCAAAGCACTCGAAACAATCATCATCGCAACACGATACTAAAAAAATACCCAAATCTTTT
>JAAYNU010000164.1 GCA_012520695.1 Erysipelothrix sp. | reverse complement strand
TTATCTTCGGGTTCAATACTAAACGCACTTCTTTTCTATTCATGGGAGATGCGGGAATTGACCAAGAACGCGTATTGATTAAAGACCATCCTTTTCTTAAAGTTGATGTTTTGAAGTTAGGTCATCATGGATCAAAGACAAGTACTTCTGAGGACTTCCTTTCGAGCATTCAACCCAACTATGGAATCGTGAGTGCACATCCTCGTGCCTACGGTCATCCTCATGTAGATGTGATGAATTCACTGTATCGATTCCGTGTGAAACCCTTATTAACCCATGATTCAGGGAACATTCGATTTGTTTCGGGTTTTCTTTTCGATTATGTCCTTACAGATGCCTTTGGCTTTGGTATAATAAGGTAGGTGATAATGATGGTTGATGTAATTTATGGTACTGATATTTATTTGGTGAAGGAAACAATAGCGCAACTCGAAGCATCTTTAAAAGATGTGGATGACTTTGTGCGCTTTTCATCGAGTGATCGAGGATTTGAACTGGATCGAGTTATTGAGGCATGTCATACGATTTCTCTTTTTGGCTCACGTAAGTGTGTGACACTTTTAATTGACCAAGAAAAGGATCTTGCGAAAATCGATGAAGCTCAGTTAATTGATCTTATTGAAAAACCAAATTACGACGTCAACTTAATTATCTGGCTTGTTAAAAAGCCACTAGCAAAAACAAAATTAAAGAAAACCATTGATAAATTCGCAAAGCTAACGGATGTAAAGGGCTTGAGTGCCAGTGATTTCGATAAACGATTGAATAATAAAATCAAGGGTTCCAATGTCCAGTTTGATGGACTCGCTAAAAATGAATTCTCAAAACGCTTGGGCGGTAATCTCTTACGTATCGACCGAGAACTTGAGAAGTTTGCGGTATTAGATCGCGTAATCACAATGGATGATGTTCAATCACTGGTGTCACCAGTATTAGAAGATAATATATTTGAGTTCAATAAAGCACTTGTCGCAAGAAACTCAAAGCGAGCCTTCAGTATCTATCAAGGGTTTCTCGAAATGAAGATGGATCCATTGGCCTTATTGGGAATGGTCGCCTATGGCCTAAGAAATCTATTCCAAGTTGGATTATTGGCAGAATCAGGAATGAGTGATGCAGCCATTGCATCGAAACTCGGAATGAGTTCTTATGTCGTTTCAATCACAAAAAAAGACATGAGCGCCAAAAGCAGTTATGTCCTAAATTTATTGAACCAACTCGCAACACTTGATCAAGACGTTAAAATGGGTAAGGTTGATCGTTTCATTGCTTTCGAGTTGTTCATGCTTGATGTCATTCGATCATAAAAAAAGCGATTTCCACTAGGAAGTCGCTTTTAATGTATTCATGCGTTTAGTAAGAGTTGATTTCTTACGGTTTGCATAATTTTTGTGTCGGATGTTGCTGGTAACTGACTTATCAAGATACTTAATTGATTGGCGTAGATAGATTTCTGCTTTTTCAGCGTCGTTTACTACGACTGCTTCATTAAAGTTTCTGATTGTATTCTTCAAAAATGATTTTTTCTTTTTGTTCGTAACTTCTGATTTCTTGTTCGTAAGAACGCGTTTCTTATTACTTTGAATATTTGGCATTTTACCACCTCCTGTTTGCTTATCATACCACGCAATAGCAATAAATTTCAATATTTCATCGATTATTTTAATTTTTAAGAATGCCGTTTTGGCTACTGGAATGTGGTATAATAGGTGATAGGATGTGATAATATGCGCGTAATTTTTATGGGGACAACACCTTTCTCGGTGGTAATCCTCCAACAACTTCTTGATGATGGACATGAGGTAGTAGCTGTCGTTACTCAACCCGATCGTCCTTTTGGTCGCAAGCGCATTTTAAAAGCGTCGCCTGTGAAAGAACTTGCTCTTGAGCGAGGGATTGATGTCCTTCAGCCTGAGCGAATTAGAGATTCTGTTGAAGATGTCTTGTCGTACAAGCCAGATCTTATTATGACCTGTGCTTACGGTCAATTAGTTCCAAGAAAAATTCTTGAAGCGCCAAAGTACTTGGCTCTGAATGTTCATGCTTCTTTATTACCAAAATACCGAGGTGGTGCACCGATGCACTGGTCAATTATTAAGGGTGAGAAGGAAACGGGTGTTACATTGATGAGAATGGATGTTGGGATGGATTCAGGTGGAATGTTGAGTTCTCGAACAGTTCAAATTGAAGATGAAGATATGATGAGTGATGTTGAGGCAAAACTCATGGATGTATCCAAGTCACTTATTCATACTGATCTACCATTATATTTAGATGGGAAACTGGATTTTGTGGAACAGGATCCGGATCAAGTAACCTTTGCTTATACAATTTCACGTGAGGATGAATATATTGATTTCTCACGAAATGTAGTTGATGTGTACAATCATATTCGCGGACTTATTTCATGGCCTGTATCGTATGCAGTCCTTGAAGGAGTGAATGTGAAATTTCACGGCGTTAAAAAGTTTGAAGAAAATCATACTCAAACACCTGGCACGATACTTGATGTCAGTGAAGAGGGTGTTGATATTGCTTGTGTGGGAGGATTTGTTCGAATAGACAAAATTCAACCGGCAGGAAAGCCACTTATTTTAGCTCATGATTTTGTGAACGGAATGGGTCGTGATTGGAAGGGAAAAGTATTCAATGAATGATAAATTAGAAACGCGTCGTACACAGCTTATTGTGATTACTGCGCTGATGATTGCTTTGGTGATGTCTGTAACACTGGTTACTAAAATTTCAATTCCATTTGGTTATTTTAATCTTGGTGACTTTGCGATTATCGTAATCGCATCACTTATGCCACTAAGAATTGCGATTTTAGCCGCGGGTGTTGGATCTGGTTTAGCGGATCTATTTGGTGGTTATCCTATTTATGCGATTTTCACTTTGTTTATTAAGGTCTTGGAAGTATTAATCATTTCTTGGTTTCCTCAATACATGGATTCTAAAAAGCGAATTATTCCAATCACTTTAGCTGTTGGTTCAATGGTTCTTCTCTATGGTTTCGTCGATGCCTTCTTGTATGGACAAATCGAAGCTATTTGGGGTTCTATTGTTGGTAATTTACCTCAAGCAATTGCTTCAGGTGCACTGGCTTTTCTACTCTATCCGCAATACATTCGGATTAAAAAATATTTAAGGGGCGTATAAATTAATGAATCAAAAGAATATTAGAAACTTTTCTATCATTGCTCATATTGACCATGGTAAGTCGACATTAGCAGATCGAATTTTAGAAGCTACGGACACTGTAAGTGCTCGTGAAATGCAAACGCAATTACTGGATCAAATGGATCTTGAGCGTGAGCGTGGAATTACAATTAAATTGAACTCAGTTCAACTCACATATGATGCGAAGGATGGGGAAACCTATTTATTCCATCTAATCGATACACCTGGACACGTTGACTTTACATATGAAGTATCGCGTTCATTAGCTGCTTGTGAAGGCGCAATTTTAATCGTTGATGCAACCCAAGGTATTCAAGCGCAAACTCTTGCGAATGCTTACCTTGCGATTGAGAACAACCTTGAAATCATGGTTGTCATCAATAAAATTGATTTGCCTTCAGCAGATCCTGAACGAGTTAAAAAAGAAATAGAAGATGTCCTTGGAATCGATGCATCCAATGCACCGCTTATCTCAGCAAAGACAGGTCTTAACATAGACCAAGTCCTTGAAGGGATTGTGAAACAATTACCACCTCCTACAGGGGATGTGAATGATCCACTGCGCGCATTAGTGTTTGATTCTGTTTATGACTCATACCGAGGCGTTATTGCTTCAATCAGAGTTAAAGAAGGAAGCATTGCTCTTGGAGATGAAATTCAATTCATGAGTTCAGGTGCTACATTTGAAGTAACTGAATTAGGTGTGCGTACTCCAAAGGAACTTCCTAAGAAACGACTTGAAAGTGGTGAGGTTGGCTGGGTATCTGGTTCAATCAAATCCATTAAGGATGTTGGTGTAGGTGATACAATTACTCACATTGAGAATCCTGCGAGTGAACCATTACTCGGTTATCGTCAATTAAATCCAATGGTTTTCTGTGGACTGTATCCAATTGACTCAAAACGCTATACTGATATGCGCGATGCATTAGAGAAGATGGCACTTAATGACTCATCATTAGTGTTTGAACCTGAGACGTCTCAAGCTCTTGGATTCGGATTCAGATGTGGATTTTTAGGACTCTTGCACATGGATGTTATTCAGGAACGTTTGGAGCGAGAATATCAATTTGATTTAATCGCAACAGCACCATCTGTAATCTTTGATGTCTATCTAACCAGCGGCGAAGTCGTTAAGGTTGATAACCCATCGAAAATGCCAAGTCCTACAATCATTGATTATATTCAAGAACCGTATGTTGAAGCTAAAATCATGGTTCCATCAGAATACGTTGGACCCGTTATGGAATTATGCCAAAACAAACGAGGAAACTATGTTGATATGCAAGCGATTGATGATTCACGAATGAGTCTTGTATATCATTTACCACTTGTTGAAATCGTTTATGATTTCTTTGACCGTTTAAAATCATCAACTCGAGGCTATGCTTCATTTGATTATGAGCTTATCGGATATCAAACATCGAAACTTGTGAAAATGGATATTCTTCTTAATGGAGAAATTGTGGATGCTCTATCAACAATCGTTCATAGAGATTTCGCATTCAACCGCGGTAAGACTATTACTGAGAAATTAAGAAAACTCATTCCACGCCAACAATTCGAGGTTCCAATTCAAGCGACAATTAACCAAAAGGTTATCGCTCGATCAACCATCAAAGCACTTCGTAAGAACGTTATTGCGAAATGTTATGGTGGAGATATTACACGTAAGAAAAAATTATTGGAGAAACAAAAAGAAGGTAAGAAACGCATGAAGCAAGTTGGATCCGTTGAGATTCCACAAGAAGCATTTATGTCAGTACTTGCCATGGATGATGAATAAAAACCTTCGTAACTGAAGGTTTTTTTCCACAAAGGAGCCATACATATGAAAATAGTTGATTTAAGCATCACGCTTAAAACAGGAATGCCAGTTTATGAAGGAGATCCAGAAGTAAAACTAACACGTACTCAAACAATTGTTACACATACATGGGAACTTGATTTAATTGAAATGGGCTCTCACAGCGGTACTCACGTGGATGCTTTTTCTCATATGGACCCTAAGGGAGAAACAATTGATTCAATCGACCTAGAGCGCTTTATTGTGCGCGCAAGTAAGAACAAACTAGTAGGAGATGCTACTGCGATACTATTCGAAGAAGAAAAGACAATAGATGATTATGAATTTATTATTGAGTCCGGTCTTACACTTGTCGGAGGTAATTTGGACGTAGAGCTTGAACGGGCTCTTTTGAATCATGGCGTTATTACACTCACCAACCTAATTAATTTGAATTTGCTTCCCGAAGATGAAGTATTCACACTGATTGCTTTACCATTGAAGCTGTATCAAGGAAACGGTTCGCCTGTTCGAGCTGTCGCTATTCTAAATGAAGGAGTGATTTAATATGAGTGCAACATCAGTTTATATACATATACCATTTTGTGATCATATCTGTGGGTATTGTGATTTCACGCGCTTTAATTACGAAAGAAAAATATCGGATCAATTCATGATGCGATTGATTTCCCAAATCAATAAACTACCACGCAATCATATGAAAACAGTCTATGTGGGTGGTGGAACTCCTACGTCCCTTGAACTAGACCAATTAACATCACTCTTAAAGGCAATCAAACCGATTCTTGCGGATGAGTTTGAATGGACATTTGAAGGCAATCCAGAAAACCTGACAAAAGAAAAGGTTGAATTACTTTATAGTTTTGGAGTGAATCGAATGAGCCTAGGTGTTCAAACAACACACAATGATCTTTTAGAAAAGATCGGTCGTCATCACAAGTTCTATGATGTCGGAGTCGGAGTAAATCTACTCAGAGAAGCGAGAATTACTGATATATCATTAGACTTGATGTACGGTCTTCCGGGACAATCATTAGAAAGTTTTATCCAATCGATGCACGATGTCATTGCATTGGATCCCAATCATATTTCAATTTATGCCTTAACGGTAGAACCCAATTCACGATTTGGAAGACACGGAATACAACCCGTATCCGAAGAACTTGAAACAGAGATGTTTCTCAAGTGTATTGAAGTGATGGAAAACAATGGTTATGAGCACTATGAAATATCGAATTTCTCAAAACCAAATCACAGATCAAAACACAACCAAGTGTACTGGCGCTATGAAGACTTTTATGCGTTGGGTCTCGGGTCAAGTTTAAAATTGAACCATCAAAGAAAAACCTGGACTACAAAAATGGCACTCTATCTAAAAGAAGATGCCTATGATGAAGTGCTTGATTTAAGCATTGAGGATGAAATGTTTGAGTTTATCATGATGGGACTGCGGATGCGCGATGGCATCACCTTCAATCGCTTCCAAGAAAGATTCAATCAGAACCTACTGGACATCTTCCCCAAAGCAATAAAGACAAACATCAACAACAGACTCCTTATCCAAACTGAATCAGGAATCAAAACTACCTTCGAAGGCTTCGTAATGTTGGATGATGTTTTGATGGAGTTTATGGACTGAAATTATCTCGAGTTTATAATGTAACTCTCTATTAAAAATGCGTGAGATTTCACTCTGTAAACTCCGTTAAGAATTAACTTAACACTTACCATTCACCGATAGAATGATGTTATGAAATTGTTTTATCTACAACTTGTATTAAATCACTGAGTATAATCGACCCATAAATCAGACGCTATTGGTTGTAAGATTGTTCTATTGAGGATATACGCCCAGCACAGCTCGAAGGTTTCTATTGGCTTTAAATAGGCCAAATGCTTGCAAGTTACTGTTTGTCGACTTTTCTTATTCTCGAGAGTTATCCATTCCAGTTTCATTTTACACGATCATCGTTTTCTCGTTGACAACGCCTACACAATTGTGTATATTTTATCTTAAGCTAATATGGTAGAAAGGATGGGCTTAATATGACAAAAATAAAGAGTAGAAATACTGGATTTAGGAGAATTTTTGTTACTATTACTG
>JAAYNU010000163.1 GCA_012520695.1 Erysipelothrix sp. | reverse complement strand
TGATCAATGATTTGATCTCTGTGCAGTTTGATGCTGTCTTCTTTTGAACGTTCTTTGAATTCTACTTCATTGTTTTCTACGTCTCGTCCTACCGTGATTCTTAATGGAATACCGATAAGGTCGATGTCGTTGAACTTAACGCCAGGGCGTGCTTTTCGATCATCAAGGATGACTTCAACGCCATTTGCAATTAATTCATTGTAGAGTTCAGTTGCAAAGTTTAGGTGTTCTTCATTCTTATCGTTGATAAGGACAATAGCGACCTGATATGGGGCGAGATTAATTGGCCAAGCAATTCCATTCTCGTCATGGTTTTGTTCAACCATGGCTGCGAGTGTACGTCCCAGTCCGATTCCATAGGATCCCATGAAGACGTCTTGGAGTTTGTTGTTGCTGTCGAGGTAATCAAGGCCCATTGCTTTAGAATAAGCAGTTCCAAGTTTAAATGTGTTTCCGACTTCAATTCCTTTTGAGAAGGTAAGGACTCCGGTTCCATCTGGATTAGGGTCTCCTTCGATTACGTTTGAGATATCGGCAATGTGTGTTGCTTCAAAATCTGTGTGGTTTACGTTGATAAAGTGATAATCATCTTCATTGGCTCCAACTGTAAAGTTCTTAAGGCCGCTGATGTGCGTATCTTGAACGATATCAATGGTTAGTCCGATAGGTCCTGCGAATCCAACGGCTGCTCCGGTAATGTCTTGTACGTTTGCGAAGTCTGCAAGTTCGACTTCGTTAGCGTTGTAGAGTTTACCAAGCTTTGTTTCGTTGACTTCACGATCTCCAAGTAGAAGTACTGCAACATATGTTTCATCAAGTTTATAGATGAGTGTTTTCACAAATGTTTGTACGTCTTGATTTAAGAACTCTGCAACTTCTTCAATTGTTTTCGCGTTTGGTGTATGTACCTTTTCTTTTGGAAGCGGTGCACTGTCATCAACGATCACATTGACGTTTGCGGCAATCTCAAGATTGGATGCATAACCTGTATCTTCACCCAGTACGAGTGTATCTTCTCCGATTGGGCTGATGGCTTGGAATTCTTCAGATAGAAGACCTCCCATGATGCCGGTGTCAGCGCGGACAATGCGGTAGTTTAAACCAATACGGTTGTAGATGCGTTTGTATGCTTCAAACATTGCGTTATAAGCGATGTCACCATCTTCTTCGTTCGCATCAAATGTATAGGAGTCTTTCATGACAAACTCTCTTACGCGTATGAGTCCGAAACGAGGGCGTGCTTCATCTCTAAACTTTGTTTGGAATTGATAGAGACTGAACGGCATGTCTTTGTATGATTTAATTTTCATTTTTGCGGCTTGAGCAAACAATTCTTCGTGGGTAGGTCCCAGGACAAATGGTTTGTCATAGCGGTCTCTCAGTGTAAACATGCTTGATCCAATAATATCGCGTCGTCCGGATGCTACATAAACATCTTCGGGGATGAGGGTTGGCATCATCATTTCTTGTGAATCGATAGCGTTCATTTCCTCGCGAATGATGGCTTCGATTTTATTTTTAACTCTAAGACCTAAAGGCATGTACATGTATACGCCGGCAGAACTCTTTTTAATGTATCCTGCGCGTACAAGAAGGTTTCCACTTGCGGAATCTTCATCGCGTACATCTTCTCTTTGGGTATAAAAAAAGCTTTTACTTAATTTCATTGTTATTCACCTCATGAATTTCTTTTATAGTATATCACGAAAATCAATAATTTGTGGTATAATAGAGATGCCCAAAAGGGAAAATATTTCCGACACTTTGATATAAGGGAACTCGGAGTCCATATGTGGTGTGAATACTGGTTTACCAGGATCCTAAGCCTATGACAGAGAACCCACCTGTAAACTACAGGGAATAATATCATCCTTTTGGGTTTTATTTCGTTTAAGCAACTTGTGTTTAAACATTAAAAAGGATAAAATAAGGTTAGAACCATTAAGGAAGGTGTTTAATATGATTTTTCTAGCATTGAATACAACAGTGGCGTCACTTTTATGGGTATTGCTTGGAGTAGTTATTGGAGCAATCGCTTCATTCTTCTTCACAAAACGCATGTTTGAGAAGCAACTCAAAGAAAATCCACCAATTGATGAAAAAATGATTCGTGCGATGTACATGCAAATGGGACGTAAACCATCTGAAGCGCAAATTCGCCAAATTATGAAGTCGATGGGACAGTAAAACACAGGCAACTGTGTTTTTTCATACAATGAAAAAAATACTAAAGAAAATCTCAGCAATAATAATATTGGTCGTCGTACTGGGCTCACTCATTATTGTGATGCTTGGTCATAAAGAATACCAGGAAGTAACGCGTGAAAAACCCCTAGAACAAGCGATCAGTGAGCTTCAAGAAAAGAAATACTATGTTTCGCTGGATGAAATACCGGATATGGTAGAACGGGCAATGATCGGAGTTGAAGACAAACGCTTCTATTCGCGTAAGACAACGCTTGATTATTGGTCTTTAGGTCGTGCTACGTGGGAAAACATTAAGGCTATGAAACTTGTGGAAGGGGGATCAACGATTCCCCAGCAAGTATCGAAGAACCTTTATTTCGACCATTCTGCTTCTTTTGTGCGAAAGGTTTCGGAGTTCTTCGTAACGCGAGACCTCTTAAACTTAAAATCAAAAGAAGAAATATTAGAACTGTATTTAAACGTTGCCTATTTTGGCGATGGTTATACTGGCATTGGCGAGGCAGCACTTGGCTATTTCT
>JAAYNU010000162.1 GCA_012520695.1 Erysipelothrix sp. | reverse complement strand
GGTTGATAAGGTATCGGGAGTTTTCGTACCGGTTGTTATCGTGATTGCAATTGTTTCGGGTCTCTTATGGTTTGCGTTCACAAGGGATGTTGAGTTGAGTCTCACAATCTTTGTAACGATCTTAGTTATTGCGTGTCCTTGTGCCTTGGGTCTAGCTACGCCTACTGCCATTATGGTGGGTACGGGTGTTGGAGCTCAAAATGGTATCTTCATTAAGTCTGCTGAGAGTTTAGAAGAAGCAAGTCACATTGATACAGTTGTCTTTGATAAGACGGGTACTTTAACACATGGGAAACCTGTTGTAACTGATATCAGTACTGAAATGGATGATAAAGCATTCATGAGTGTTGTGGGTTCTATTGAACGTATGTCAGAGCATCCTCTTGCTCAAGCGCTTGTTATGGGTGCTGAGGAGTTGGGCAGTGAATTTAATGGCGTTGAAAACTTCAATAACCTCGTGGGTCGTGGTGTTGAGGGTGAATACGATGGTAAGATGCTTTATGTTGGTAATGAGAAATTAATGGCTGAACAAAACATTGATATTACAACATATGTTGATGCTATATCTTCGTTTGCGAAGGATGGTAAAACAGCAATGATCGCGGCTCTTGAGGGAGAAGTAATCGGTGTCGTTGCGGTTGCGGATACAATTAAAGATGAAGCAAAACAAACGGTTAAAGCACTTCTTGATATGAACATTGATGTCATCATGATGACGGGTGATCATAAGGATACTGCTGCAGCCATTGCGAAACAAATTGGTATTGATCATGTATTGGCTGAGGTTTTACCGGATGAGAAGGCAAGTAATATTGAGCTTCTTCAAAAAGAGGGTAAAAAGGTCATGATGGTTGGTGATGGGATTAACGATGCGATTGCGCTTGTTCAATCTGATGTTGGTATTGCGGTTGGTACGGGTACGGATGTTGCGATAGAATCTGCGAAGATTGTATTGATGAAAGATAATATCAAGGATGTCGTGGGTGCTCTTGCTTTAAGTAAGGCTACAATGCGTAATATTAAACAGAACTTGTTCTGGGCGTTTGCTTATAACGTCATTGGTATTCCGTTTGCTGCGGGTGTCTTTAGAATCCTATTCAACGGACCTTTACTGGATCCAATGATTGCGGGTGCTGCGATGGCGCTGAGTTCTGTCTCAGTTGTATCGAATGCGCTTCGTCTAAGAAAATTCAAAGTTAAGTTTTAATATATGAAAATGAATGCACCTCCAAGAATTGGGGGTGCATTTCAGATTGAATGTAAGGTAAGTGATGTTCTGTTTGTGTTAAAATAGTGGTAAGAGGTGGTTATATGAAACATATTATCTTTGTTAAGAGTTTAAAGTCTCAGGAGGATGTGGATCGTCTTCGATCTGAACTTGAGAATACGCGTGCTGAATTTAGTATTAGTATCGCTACGGGTTCGGTTACGGTTGAGGGTTCAAATGACATCGTGCATGCAAGTAAGCAAGCAATTTCACAAGCGGGTTTCATCGTTGAGTGAGTTTCTTGCTTTTTTCTTGCCTTTTATGCTTGTGAAGGGATTAATAATTGTGTATGTGTCTTAGATTTGGTATAATGAACTAGGTAAATAAGGAGGCAATTTATGACAAAAAGAACAGTCAGTGATTTAGATGTCGCTGGTAAACGTGTCATTGTACGTGTAGATTTCAACGTTCCATTGAAAGATGGAGTCATTACAGATGATAACCGTATCAATGGTGCACTTCCTACAATCAAATATTTGATTGAGAATAACGCAAAGGTTATTCTTATGTCGCACTTGGGTAAAGTCGATCATAAGGACCCTGTGAAGACTGAAGCAGATAAAGCTAAGAATGATATGGCTCCTGTTGCAGTTCGTTTACAAAAGTTGTTGCCAGAAACAAAGGTTAACTTTGTTCCAGTAACTCGCGGTAAAGCGTTAGAAGATGCAGTTGAAGCATTACAGGACGGGGAGATTGTCCTAATGCAAAACACGCGCTATGAATTGGGCGAAAGTAAAAATGATGTAAATCTTGCGAAATATTGGGCAAGCTTAGGTGACTTATTTGTTACAGATGCATTTGGTTCGGTTCACCGTGCTCATGCGTCAACAGTAGGTATTGCAGAAATTCTACCTTCAGCACTTGGTTTCTTAGTAGAAAAAGAAGTTAAATTCTTATCAGAAGCAATTTATGCTCCTAAACATCCATTCGTTGCGATTTTAGGTGGTGCTAAAGTAAGTGATAAGATCTCAGTTATTGAAAACTTATTAGATGTTGCTGATAAGGTTATCGTTGGTGGTGGAATGGCTTATACATTCTACAAAGCAATGGGTTACGAAATCGGTACATCATTGGTTGAAATGGATCGTCTTGATATTGCGAAGACAATCATTGAAAAAGCTGGGGATAAATTAATCCTTCCAGTTGACACTGTGGTTGCTCCTGCATTCGCTGCAGATGCTACTCCAACTGTCGTTGATGCTGATAAGATGCCTACTGATCAAATGGGTCTTGATATTGGTCCTAAATCAATTGCAGAATTTAAAGAAGCTCTTAAAGATGCGAAAACTGTGGTTTGGAATGGTCCTATGGGCGTATTCGAATTCCCAGCGTTTGCTACGGGTACATTAGAAGTATGTAAGGCAATCACTGAAATTCCTGGTGTGTTGAGTGTTATTGGTGGTGGAGATTCCGCTGCTGCAGCAATTCAACTTGGTTTCAAGGATGACATTACTCACATCTCAACTGGTGGTGGTGCAAGTCTTGAATTTATGGAAGGAAAAGAATTGCCTGGTATAGCGGCAATTCAGGATAAATAATTAATGAGAAAACCAATTATATTTGGTAACTGGAAAATGAATAAAACAAATGCACAAGCACAAGCTTTCTTTGATGGTGTTGATGCTTATGCTACGGATAAAGCTGACTTTGGTGTAGCGGTTCCGTTTACAGCACTTCACACTTCAGTGAATGCTGCTTCAAAGGTTCATGTAGCTGCTGAGAACGTTCACTGGGCTGCAAATGGAGCTTATACTGGTGAAGTATCAGTAGAAATGCTTTCAGAACTAGGCGTTAAATGGGTTGTTCTAGGACACTCAGAGCGTCGCCAATACTTTAACGAAACAGATGAAGACGTTAATAAAAAAGCGGCTGCAAGTATTGCTGCTGGAATTACACCTATCGTTTGTGTCGGTGAAACATTGTTCGAATACGAAGCTGGTAAAACAGAAAAAGTTGTTCGTAAACAAGTTTCAGGTTGCTTAAGTGGTCTTGAAGCAAACGATGTGAAAACATTAGTTATCGCTTATGAGCCAGTTTGGGCAATCGGTACTGGAAAATCAGCTACCGTTCAAATCGCTCAAGATACGTGCGCAATCGTTCGTGATGAAGTTCGTAACTTATTCGGTGATGATGTTGCAGCTGGTGTTCGTATTCAATACGGTGGATCAGTTAAACCTGACAATATCGAAGAATACATGTCTCAAGAAGACGTTGATGGTGCATTGATTGGTGGAGCTTCATTAGAAGTTGAATCATTTAAAGCAATTATTGACGCAATTAAATAGTTTATATAAAAGGAGGACATATTAAATTATGCCATTTATTACAAATATTTATGCTCGTGAAGTTATTGACTCACGTGGTAACCCAACAATTGAAGTTGAAGTTTCAACAGAAGCTGGTGCATTCGGACGCGCAATCGTACCTTCAGGTGCATCAACTGGTGAGCGTGAAGCTCTTGAATTACGTGACGGAGATAAAACTCGTTTCGGTGGATTAGGTGTTGAAAAAGCAGTATCTAATGTTAATGACATTATTTCTGAAGTATTAATCGGTTTTGATGTTACGGACCAAACTTTCATTGATGAAACAATGATCGAACTTGACGGTACATCAGACAAATCAAAACTAGGAGCTAACGCAATCCTAGGTGTATCAATGGCTGCTGCTCGTGCTGCTGCTGATTTCTACGGTATGCCTTTATACCAATACCTTGGTGGATTCAATGCAAAAGAACTTCCAGTTCCAATGATGAACGTTATCAATGGTGGATCACACGCTGACTCATCAGTTGATTTCCAAGAATTCATGATTATGCCAGTTAGCGCAAAATCAGTTAAAGAAGCAATCCGTATGGGTGCTGAAGTATTCCATGCACTTAAAAAAGTTCTTAAAGCTGCAGGACATGTTACTGCTGTTGGTGATGAAGGTGGTTTCGCTCCAAACTTGGAATCAAACGAAGCTCCTCTAGCTGTTATTGTTGAAGCGATTAAAGCTGCTGGTTTTGTACCAGGAGAAGACATCGTTCTTGCAATGGACGTTGCTGCTTCAGAATTCTATGACGCAGAAAAAGACGTTTATGTATTAAGCAAATCAGGTGGACAAGTTCTAACTGCTGATCAAATGATCGACATGTACGAAGGATTCGTTGAGAAATACCCTGTTGTTTCAATCGAAGACGGACTTGGCGAACGCGACTGGGCTGGATGGAAACGTCTAACTGATCGTCTTGGCGATAAAGTTCAAATCGTTGGTGATGACTTGTTCGTTACAAACCCTTCAATCCTTGCAGAAGGAATTGAAAAAGGTATTGGTAACTCAATCCTTATTAAAGTTAACCAAATCGGTACTTTAACAGAAACATTCGACGCAATGGAAATGGCTAAACGCGCTGGTTATACTTCAGTTGTTTCACACCGTTCAGGTGAAACTGAAGATACAACAATCGCTGATATCGCTGTTGCTTTCAACGCTGGACAAATCAAGACTGGTTCAATGAGCCGTACTGACCGTGTTGCTAAGTACAACCAATTACTACGTATCGAAGATGAATTAGGAAATTCAGCTAAATACTCTGGAATGAAGACATTCTTCAACCTAAAAAAATAATTTAACATAAGGGGACACTTCGGTGTTCCTTTTTTTGTGCTAAAATAGTTAAAAAGGAGTTCACTTCAATGAAATATGTCGCACTGTTACGAGGGATTAATGTTGGCGGTAAGAATAAGGTTGATATGAAAGAGCTGAAGGCACTATTCATTGACTTGGGCTATACAGAAGTTCAAACCTATATCAATAGTGGTAATGTAATTTTTGATACGAATCAAGATAAACT
>JAAYNU010000161.1 GCA_012520695.1 Erysipelothrix sp. | reverse complement strand
TACTTTATTTAATCACACTCCACTAAACATAAATAATACAAAGGAGAGAAACATGAACTACATTGAAACGAATACCCTTAATATAGAAGAACTAACAAGTCTCTATCACTCCGTAGGGTGGAGTAGCTATACCAATGATCCAAAAGTAATGGCATCAATCATTCCTAATTCACTATGGACACTTGCGGCATACGACAAAGAAGAACTTGTCGGACTCATACGTATTATAGGCGACGGTGTATCAATCATCTACATCCAAGATCTCTTGGTTAATCCAAGTCATCAAAGACAAGGGATTGGTAAAGAGTTATTAAACATCACCATGAAAAAATTCGCCCATATTAGACAAATCGTGCTCATGACAGAAGATGAAGAGAAGACCAAAGCATTCTACGAATCGTCTGGTTTGAAACAAGTGAATGAGTATGGTGCCATTAGTTTCGCCCAATTTAAATAGAAGTCTTACTAAACAGTAAGGCTTTTTCTCTACTCAATTGTAGATAGTTTGACAATCAAAGTAATTAAATCTATAATGAAGCATATCGGAGGTTTTACCATGAAAAAAATAGCATACGTTGCAGACTCATCAATCGGAATTACACTACAGGAGCAAAAGTCATACCCTGACCTTTTTATTGCCCCACTCTCAATCATTCATAACGGAAAAGAATATATTGACCAAATAGACTTAAGTGAAGATGACGTTAATGCCATCCTAAGAAAAAATAATTTAGTTCAAACATCACAACCAAACGTTGGGACATGCATTAACCTATTCAATGAAATTATTGCTAAGGGATACGATGAAATACTCGTCTTCTCACTATCTTCCTTCCTATCTGGAACTTTCAACAGTTTCTCAGCCGCAAAAGATGATCTTAATCTTCCAAACATCCATGTCATTGATAGCCTATCGATTGCAGGAGCCGTTCAAGAAGGAGTCCTCACCGCTCAAAGACTTAACGAACAAGGAAAATCTATCGATGAAATCATCGCAGTCATTAAAGACTACTACAAAGATACGATTTCATATGTAATACCTGAAACACTGAATCAATTGAAAGCAAGTGGACGAATCTCACCCGCTGCTTCAGCAGTTGCTTCAATGTTAAAAATGAAAGTACTCTTAAGACTAGAGAACGGTGGCGAAACCATTGAAAAGTTCGCAACAGCTCGAACAGATAAGAAACTCTTGGACACGATGAACAAAGACCTCGAAAGCTTCGGCTTCGATCCAAAGATCCACAAGATCTATTTACTTCACAGTGATGGCCTCGAACCACTTAACGTCATCAAAGAATCATTACTCGCTCACTTCGGCGATATCGAGACATCAGTTGGTCTTTTACCTGCTGCCGTATCCGGTCACGCAGGTATTGGAACCGTTGCCGTACAGCTCGTTCGAAAAGCTAGCACGTACTAAATAATCAAAATTGGTGTATAATAGTACTATTAGGAGGTAAGGATTATGAAAATAGCAGTAATTGTAGACAGTGCTTCAGACTACTACAACCAAGACATACAATTAGAAGGACTTTATGCAATTCCTCTACAAATCATTGAAGGCGAAGAGGCACACCTTGAAAGTGTTGAAATATCAAACGATCAAGTGAACAACCTCATGATTCGCGAAAAAGAGCTTAAAACCTCACTTCCAGTACTGGGAATGATAGAAGATTTATTTAAGAATATAAAAGAAGATGGTTATGATCAAGTATTCGCAGTTCCAATCACAACAGGGATTTCAGGAACACTCGACGCAATGCGATCAGCAGCACTCTTCACAGATATGAGATTTGATTCATTCGACTGTTTCACCGCAATGCACATCGAACTCGATTGCGCGATTGCCGCAAGAAAGCTATTCGATAAAGGCTACAACGTTGAAATTGTCAAACAAAGACTCAGTGATGCCGTCAGTAACAGTGATACCTACATCATCCCAAATGATCTAGCCCACCTCGCACGAGGAGGACGCTTATCACCCATGGCCGCAAAACTTGGAGGACTCTTAAAGATTAAACCAATCCTTCATCTCAATAAGGATACCGAAGGAATCATTGATCCCTTCGCAAAAGTCCGCACAATGACAAAAGCAATCGATACCGTCATTGACGACATGGAAAATGCAGGCGTAGACGAAACGTACACACTTACACTCGTAGACGTAAATGCACCAGAAGAATTAGAGAAAACAGAAGCAAAACTAAAAGAACGCTTCCCAAACACTCCAATCACAGTTACACAACTCATCTCAACAGTATCAGTACACGTTGGAATCGGAAGTATCGCAATACAATACATGAAGAATATAGATTTAAGCTAAGAAAAGACATGGGTCAAGCGACTCATGTCTTTTTCAATGCCAAAATTCAATAATTATTTCTTCTTATTTTTCATTCTAATCAATAGACCTGAACAGAAGAGTACAGTCCCAAGCGCAACATAAGAATTTGTTACAACTCATGTCCTTGGAAGCACCTTCTTTTTATTCTCAACCCTTTACGAGGAGCAGGTTTAACGATTTTCTTCTTCACTACTTTCTTCACGGGCTTACCTGGTTTAACTGGTTTCTCTGGTTCAACTGGCTTCACAGGTTTTTCTGGTTCTTCTGGTTTTCTGGTTCTACCGGTTTGACTGGCTTCTCTGGTTCAACTGGATTTTCAGG
>JAAYNU010000013.1 GCA_012520695.1 Erysipelothrix sp. | reverse complement strand
TCTTGTGTATTTGCAAATAAAAAATGGTGCTAGTGAGAAATATCTCACTGGCACCATTTTCTATTTATTAATTAATTTGCGAGGTAGTCAGCGAAATCTTTGCTGAGAATATCGTAAATTGTTTTATCGTAAACTTTGAAGCCTGCATCTTTGTACATCTTAGCGATATATTTTTGCGTTAGTGTTGAGTTATCAAGACCTGCTTCGATTGCTTTATCTTTAATAGCAGTAACATCTGGATTGATGACTTTAACAATAAAGAACTTAACTTCACCTGTAGCTGTTTCAATTAAGCCACTGAGTGTAGGTTCATTTGATTCTAATACGAAGTTTGTAACTTCTGTGGGAATCGTTGTATCGTTCATTAAATGTATTTTATCTTCACCAATATATGTTGTGCCTTCTTTGTATTCTTCAGCAACTTCTTCAAATGAAGTTCCTGCTGATAATTTTTCAAGTGCTTCTGTTCCACTTTCGCGAGTAGCGACTTGAAGAATTTGTAGTTGACGCGGTTTGTATGAAATTGCGAAGTCATCATAGTCTTCTGTTAAGAAAGAAGTAAGTTTCGTTTTTAAACGAACATAAGGTTTGATACTGCGTTCCATATAGTCGTTTTCATCTGAGTAACCTGCAGCCTTTAGTTGAACTTCAAATAATTCTCCAAGATCTTCCTTTTGGCGTGCTAATGATTCATTTGCTTCATCAGCGATTGCTTCATCAGTGATATCTTGAGTCAGAATCTTTTGTGCTTCTTCAATAGCAAGTCTACCAGAATCAGCAGCCTTCATTGCAGTGAAGAGTTCTTGTTGAGTAACACCAACGCCGTTAACTTCAAATAATACGTCGTTAGTGCTTGTGTTTGCATAAGCATCAGAACATCCAACGAGTAAGAATAAAACGAGAACTGTCATAAGTTTTTTCATTATTCAACACCCTCAATCTTCATGTATTCTTTAATTTGTTTCTCAAGCTCAGCATCCTTGAAATCAATTTCAAGTGATTGTGCTTTTTCCCATAGTGCATGGAATTTAAATTCTGGGTTGTAAGTAACAACTGCTTCAATGAACTTATCTTCTGATTTTAATGTTTCATAATCTGTTGCGCCAACAAGTACAATGTGTTGACCGTATTGTGAGGTGAACCATTCGCTCAGTTGACCTGATTCAGTTGAAATAGAATTTTTAATAAATTCAGGAACAAATTGTGAATTCTTATCTAAGAATCCAATCAAGCCACCTTCAGTAGCTGAACCATCATCAGAGAATTTAATAGCAGCATCCTTGAAGTCCATACCATCAGCAAGAGCAGCTTTCGCTTCATCTAAGAGCTTTTGTTCTGCTTCAGTTGGATTCTCAGGATCTTCCATTTTAACTAAGATGTGACTTACGATACGAGGTGAGTTTGTTTCGAAGTATGACTCCAAAGCCTCTCCACCATTAGCATCAATATAATCACGTTCTATTTGAAGAATTTTACCTGCGTTTTCATAAAAAACGTTTAATTCTTTTAATCCTGAATAACCACTTTGGATAAGAGCAGTTTCAAGTTCTTTAACTTTTGCTGTTCCTTGCGCCGAAGTATATTTTAAATGCTCATCAGCGTCTTTTTGAGCTTGTTCTTTAAGCTCATCTGATGTTTCGATACTATTAAGTACTAAACGTTCGAAGAGTTTATAACCCTCGCTCCCGCCGTGATCTTTAATAATTTCTGCATAGTAATCATCTGCATTTTTGCTTTCTTCAGCAATTTCGTAAATGAGATCTTTACCATCAACCTTTTTACCTTTAAAGACAGAGTTCAATTGTTCTTTACTGAATACGATTGTTCCCACAACCATAACTAGAACGATTAACCCGACAAACCAATATTTTTTAAGGTTTTCTAACATAAAGTCCTCCTATTTATACCCATACAATTATAGGGTATTTAATCAATCATTGCAATATGACGAAATTGCTATGATTGTTATATGATATAATACCGTTATATGCGAGGTAAAATACGATGAAAGAACTAAAAATCACTGATTTACATGTAGAAATCGAAGGAAAAGAAATCCTAAAAGGTGTTACACTCAACATCAAAAAGAATGAAATCCATGCGATTATGGGACCCAATGGAAATGGAAAGTCAACACTTCTATCCGCCATCATGGGACATCCCCGATACATCGTTACACAAGGAAGCATCTTTATTGATGATGTAGACGTTTTAGAACTTGAAGTAGATGAGAGAAGCAAGCTTGGACTTTTTTTGGGAATGCAATACCCACAAGAAGTACCCGGGGTCAACAATGCCGACTTCCTTAAATCAGCAATGAACGCTCACCGCGAAACACCGGTAGGCCTTTTTGAATTCGTTACTGATTTAGAAAAGAACATTGATAAACTTAAAATGAAAGAAGATTTAGCCCATAGATTCCTTAACGAAGGCTTCAGTGGCGGAGAAAAGAAACGCAATGAGATCCTCCAAATGCTGATGCTTAAACCACAATTTGTTAGGTTAGATGAAATTGACTCAGGACTCGATATTGATGCTCTAGCACTTGTCGCAAACGTACTCAAAGAGTCATTAGAAACAATGAACTGCGGATTAATGATTGTGAGTCATTACGAACGGTTCTTTGAACTCATTAAACCAACCCATACACATATCATGATTGATGGAAAAATTGTCATGAGCTCCGATGCATCACTTGTTACTAAGATCGACCAAGAAGGCTATGATTGGATCGAAGAACACCTGAAAGAAGCATCACAATGAACTACTCAATAGACAAGGATACGCAACTTGATTTAAAGTTCAAAGACAAAGATGCATTAACGATTGAACTCAGTCCCAACAGCAGTGGTACTCTTACGATGAATGTTGAGGGAAGTGGAGCAATCACAATCGATATCAATGCACAGGCGCACAGCCACTGGAAAGTACTCTGGATTAATCACTCCGATGGAGCATTAGATATCATAGAGAACGTGAATGTGGATGAGCACGCTGATGTACGCCTTATTTATGGAGAACTAAGCACCGGAAAACATACTAAAGATACAAAGGTCCATTTAATTGGCGACCATGCGAATGTAGAACTTATTGCGGCAGTGCTCGCATTTGATGAACTCCAATGGTCCATGCAAGCCGATCACAAAGCAAGAAATACTGAAGCGAACCTCAATACAAACGCAATCATCTTAGACAACGGTAAACTACGCCTTGATGTCGAAGGAAAAATTGCGAAGGGATTCATCAGATCTAAAACACACCAAATGAGCCGCATTCTTAACTTAGGAAAAGACACTCAAGGTATTGTGTTCCCTAAACTATTAATTGATGAAAATGATGTAGAAGCATCCCATGCCGCAAGTGTGGGACAAGCAAACGATGAACACATCTTTTATCTGCAATCACGTGGTTTAACCAAACTGGAAGCATTAAGACTGATGATCAAGGGCTATCTAGCACCTGTTATCAAAGAGATTGACCAAATTGAGATTCAAGAAAAACTAATGGAAGAAATAGACAAGAAGGTGAATGACTATGTCCGCTGATCGCAAGGACTTCCCATTTCTAAACAATCACCCAACACTGGCATACTTCGATAATGCAGCGACAACCCTCAAACCACAAATTGTGATTGATCGCGTCGTTGATTATTATGAAAACCTCAGCGCAAACGTAGGTAGAGGCGATCACGACCTAGCTCATACAACAACGATGAACTACGAAGCAGTTCGAACTCAATGTGCACAATTTCTAAATGCACCCAGTTCAAGCGTTGTCTTCACATCAGGAGCATCACACAGCCTTAATCTTGTAGCAGTATCCTTTGGATCAGTCATCTTAAAGGAAGGCGATGTTGTTTTACTGAATGAAGCAGAACACGCATCGAATATTCTTCCTTGGTTTGAGATTGCTGAAAAGACGAAAGCTAAAATAGAATTCATCCCACTAGAACAAGATGGAAGACTCAGTTTAGAGTCACTCAAAAAAGCCATGCATCCACGCGTTAAAATTGTATCCGTAAACCATGCATCCAATGTATTGGGATACCTCAACGATATTAAAGCGATGACTGAAATTGTTCATGAACACGGTGCCTATATTAATGTTGATGGCGCACAAAGTGTTGGACATATGGCAATAGACCTTAAGGATTTGGATGTCGACTTTTTCTCGTTTTCAGCCCATAAGATGTTAGGGCCAACCGGCGTTGGGATCTTATACGGAAAAGAAGAGTTACTCGACCAAATGAGTGTTTACTTCAGTGGCGGCGGATCCAATGTTCGCTTTAATTCATGCGGAGATATTGTTTATAAAAAAGCACCTGCTAAATTCGAAGTCGGAACACCGAATATAGAAGGCGTTCTTGGATTTGGAGCAGCACTAGACTATCTAAACGAAGTAGGTATGGAAACAATCCATGCCATGACAGAACCCATTCGAAAGTATGTAAGTACAGAACTATCAAAGATGGATCATGTTGAAGTATTTAATGCGGATGCAGAAATGGGTATTGTTTCCTTTACTGTTCACGGAATATTTGCTCAAGATGTGGCAGCATATCTCTCATCTAAAGACATTGCGGTAAGGGCAGGGGAACACTGTGCTAAATTACTCAACGGTGTATTACACCAAGAGAAAAGCGTACGCGCATCATTCTATTTCTATAATACACTTGAAGAAGCAAAGAGGCTTGTTGATGCTGTAGCGTCAATCACACTCGAACAAACCATTGATTTATATTTATAAGGAGGCAGCATGGACTATTTAAAGGACCCAATGTTTTTAAGACAATTAATCATGGATCACTATGAACATCCAAGAAATTTTCATGAACTTGAAAACGGAAATCAAATTCACATGAGCACTGACTCCTGTATTGATGATCTTACGATTTATGCAATGATTAATAATGACCTAATTGAATCCGTCAGTTTCACCGGCAAAGCATGTACCATCGCAACTGCGAGTACATCCATGATGTCGGAGGAACTTGTTGGAAAGAGTATTGAAGAAGCCAATAAAATCATTGATAATTATCTCAAAATGATTCGCCAAGAACCATTTGACAAAGAAAGCATGACCCAAGTGATTGCTTTTGAAAACGTGGGAAGACAACCCCACCGTGTGAGCTGTGCTACTTTAGGGTGGCGTGGCATCCAACACCTAATATTAGAGAAGGAGACCCAAAAATGAGCGGAAAAATAAGCGATGAAGAACGCCTACCCAGCGAAGATTACCAGTTTGGGTTCCATGATACGATTGAACCAGTCGTTCAATTTGATCAGGGCCTTAATGAAGCGGTAGTACGTGAAATTTCACGATTAAAAG